>NZ_JBHZCN010000066.1:0-54604 GCF_042755465.1 Kitasatospora sp. NPDC059160
TGGGTGGCGGCGGGGTGCGCTTCCTCAGGATGCGCGACCACGGTCAGCAGCGGGCGGGGGGGGGGGGGGGTGGGGGGGGGGGGGGGGGGGGGGCCCCCCCCCCCCCCCCCCGACCCGTCGGCGGGCGCTGTCACGGCATCTGTTCGGTATCAATTCGCCCAGGGCGTAGGGCAGACCCGGCGAAGAGGACGGAATCACGGGCCCGGCAGAGTACCGTCGGATAGCGAGACCGAGCGCCGTCGGCGCGGACGGTCCACAGCACCAGGCCCCGGAACCCCCGCGGGGCCCCTGGCGAAGGGGAAGCACCTCGTGGCACGCATCGGAGACGGTGGCGACCTGCTCAAGTGCTCGTTCTGCGGCAAGTCGCAGAAGCAGGTGAAGAAGCTGATCGCCGGCCCAGGCGTGTACATCTGCGACGAGTGCATCGACCTGTGCAACGAGATCATCGAGGAGGAACTCGCCGAGACCTCCGAGGTCCGTTTCGAGGAGCTCCCGAAGCCGCGTGAGATCTACGAGTTCCTGGACCAGTACGTGGTCGGCCAGGACCTCGCCAAGAAGGCGCTGTCGGTCGCGGTCTACAACCACTACAAGCGGGTCCAGGCGGGCGAGGCCGGCCGTAGCGGCGGCAACGGCCGCGAGGACGCGATCGAGCTGGCCAAGTCGAACATCCTGCTGCTGGGCCCCACCGGCTCCGGCAAGACCCTGCTGGCGCAGACCCTGGCCCGGATGCTGAACGTCCCCTTCGCGATCGCGGACGCCACCGCGCTGACCGAGGCCGGCTACGTCGGCGAGGACGTCGAGAACATCCTGCTCAAGCTGATCCAGGCGGCCGACTACGACGTCAAGAAGGCCGAGACCGGGATCATCTACATCGACGAGATCGACAAGGTCGCGCGCAAGAGCGAGAACCCGTCGATCACCCGCGACGTCTCCGGCGAGGGCGTGCAGCAGGCGCTGTTGAAGATCCTGGAGGGCACCACCGCCTCGGTGCCGCCGCAGGGCGGGCGCAAGCACCCGCACCAGGAGTTCATCCAGATCGACACCACCAACGTGCTGTTCATCGTCGGCGGTGCCTTCGCCGGCCTGGAGCGGATCATCGAGGGCCGCGCGGGTGCCAAGGGCATCGGCTTCGGCGCCAACATCCGCTCCAAGCGCGAGTCGGACGCCAGCGACCACTTCCGCCAGGTGATGCCCGAGGACCTGGTGAAGTTCGGCATGATCCCCGAGTTCATCGGCCGTCTGCCGGTGATCACCAGCGTGCACAACCTGGACCGCGAGGCGCTGCTGCAGATCCTCACCGAGCCGAAGAACGCGCTGGTCAAGCAGTACCGCAAGCTCTTCGAACTGGACGGCGTGGAGCTGGAGTTCTCCCGGGACGCGCTGGAGGCGATCGCCGACCAGGCGATCCTGCGCGGCACCGGCGCGCGCGGTCTGCGGGCCATCATGGAGGAGGTGCTGATGTCCGTGATGTACGAGGTCCCCTCGCGTCAGGACGTCGCCCGCGTGGTGGTCACCGGGGACGTCGTCTCCAAGCACGCCATCCCCACCCTCGTCCCGCGCGACATGATCAAGCGCGAGCGCCGCGACAAGAGCGCCTGAGTCCGGGCCGACGGCCTTCGGCCGGAGGCAGCGAAGGGGCCCCGCACCGGAATCCGGTGCGGGGCCCCTTCGTCACCGCGGTTCCGGGCGGGCCTACTTGGGCACCTCGGCGACCGCGCGCAGGTCGCGGGTGTCGGCGGCGAGCTTGTCGATGTCGGGCTGGGTGCCGTCGTCGGAGCCCTTGAGCACCATGACGACGGTGCTCTTGTCGGCCCAGGCGCAGAGGGCCAGCTTGCTCTCGCCGCTCTGCGAGGTGGCGCACTCCATCTGGCCGCCCTTGGGGCCCGGGTCCACCGCGTGCCGGCCGCTGATCGTGCCGCCCGCGCCGGAGAAGCCGGCGAACATCTGGTCCAGCTCCTGCTTGGGCAGCAGCACCTTGCCGTAGACGCCGACCGCGATCAGCTGCGGGGTGGAGTCCGCGTCCTGGTAGACCCCGGCGACGCCGGTGGGCTTCCAATTGCCGTCGCCCTGGCCGATCTTGGAGGTCAGCTCGTCCTGCAGCTTCCCGGTCACCGCCGGGTCGTCGTTGGCCTTGAGGTCCTTGAAGGTCGCCGGCATCACGAGCTTCTCGGTGCCGGTGCCGCTGGTCACGTTCCAGGCGAGGTACCCGAACACGCCGATCAGGACGACCAGGACGGCGCCGACGGTGCCGAGCACGATCCACAGCGTGCGGCGCGACTTGCGCGGCGGCACCGGCGCGTACCCGCCGTAACCGGGGTAGGCCCCGGGTGCGCCCTCCGGGGTGCCCGGGTAGCCCGGGTAGCCGCCGGCCTCCGGCCCGCCGGGTGCGGGGTAGCCGGGCGGCGGGGCCTGCGGCGGGACACCGCCGTAGCCGGGGGCGGCCGGCGGCGGGGTCGCCGGGTACCCGGGCTGCGGCGGGGGCCCGTACGGGTTCTGGTCGGACATGCGGGACCCTTTCTGGGACGTCGCGCGTGGAGACCGCCGGGGGTACCGGCGGAGTGGTGCTGCCGCGGGGGCGGCCGGGCGGGGCCGCGGGTCAGCGGGCCACCTTCATGGCGTCGCGGATGGTGCGGGTCTTCTCCGCGGCCTGGTCGGGGGTGAGGCCCGAGTCGCTGCCGCCCGTGCTGCCGGTGGTGCCCAGGCTGAGGTGGCTGAACGTGACCCGGCCGTAGGTGGACTTGTCCGCCCAGACGCAGACCGTCGGGCCGGGCTTGCCGATGATGCTGGCGACGCCGCAGCTGAGCTTGCCGTCGGAGGCGTGGCCGTCCTTGGCGGGGAAGTCGGTCATCGGGGTGGACCAGGTCAGGCCGCCGCTGTCCTTCTTGGAGTCGGCGATGATCTGCGCGGGGTCGTTGAGGGAGCCGTAGATGCCGACGACCGACAGCGAGTCCATGTTCTTGACGTCGGCGCCCTTGCTGTAGCTGGCCACCAGCGCGTGCAGGTCGGTGCCGACCTTGGCGACCTCGGGCTTGCTCATGTCGGCGGCCTCCTCCTTCGCCGACTTCTGGACGTAGCCGTCGAGCAGCGTCTGCGGTGCGCTGAGCTTGTAGCGGCCGCCCGAGTCGCTGCCGGCGCCGAGGAACTTCCAGGCGGCGAAGCCGCCGCCGCCGAGCACCAGGGCGCCGACGACGAGGCCGACCACCAGGCCGCCCTTGCCCTTGCGCGGCGGCGCCGGGTAGCCCGGCTGGCCGTACGGGCCCTGCGGGGGCACGCCGTACTGCGGTTGCGGGGCGCCGTAGGGCTGCTGCGGCGGGTACCCGTACTGGGGCTGCGGGGCGCCGTAGGGCTGCTGCGGCGGCGGTGCGCCGTAGGGCTGGCCGCCGTAGGGCTGGCCCTGTGGCGGCGGATACTGCTGTCCCTGTCCCTGGCCGTACATGTGTCCTCGTGCTCCCCCGCCGCACTCGCGGCCGATCTTCGTATGGGTATGTCCGTGCACGCCCGGTCACCCGGACGAGTGCCCGGGCACGCTACCGCACGGCACCGGCGGCGGGAGCGCCCGGACCGGCCGAGTCCGCGGACCGAAAGCGGTTCGTAACCAGCGCCCACGGTTACGTAAACTGTGCGTCGTGACCGACACGACGAACCAGCGCCCCGTGAGCACCACCGGGGACGATGCGGCAACCCTCCCGACGACCTACACCCCCGCGGACGTAGAGGGCGAGCTGTACGAGCGCTGGGTGGACCGTGGCTACTTCACCGCGGACGCGAAGAGCGACAAGCCCGCGTACACGATCGTCATCCCCCCGCCGAACGTCACCGGCGTCCTGCACCTCGGTCACGCCTTCCAGCACACGCTGATGGACGCGCTGACCCGCCGCAAGCGCATGCAGGGCTTCGAGACGCTCTGGCTGCCCGGCATGGACCACGCGGGCATCGCGACCCAGAACAAGGTCGAGCAGCAGCTCGCCGAGGCCGGTCTCTCCCGCCACGACCTGGGCCGCGAGGCCTTCGTGGAGAAGGTCTGGGAGTGGAAGCAGAGCTACGGCGGCCGCATCCTCGGCCAGATGCGCCGCCTCGGCGACGGCGTGGACTGGTCGCGCGAGCGCTTCACCATGGACGAGGGCCTGTCCCAGGCCGTCCAGACCATCTTCAAGCGCCTGTTCGACGACGGCCTGATCTACCGCGCCGAGCGCATCATCAACTGGTGCCCGCGCTGCCTCACCGCGCTGTCCGACATCGAGGTGGAGCACGAGGACACGCCGGGCGAGCTGGTCTCGATCCGCTACGGCGACGGTGACGACTCGATCGTCGTCGCCACCACCCGGGCCGAGACGATGCTGGGCGACACCGCGGTGGCCGTCCACCCGGACGACGAGCGCTACCGGCACCTGGTCGGCCGGACCATCAAGCTGCCGCTGACCGACCGGGAGATCCCGGTCGTCGCCGACGAGCACGTCGACCCGGAGTTCGGCACCGGCGCCGTCAAGGTGACGCCCGCGCACGACCCGAACGACTTCGCCATCGGCCAGCGCCACGGCCTGCCGAACCTGACGGTGATGGACGAGCGCGGTGCGATCACCGTGCACGGCCCCTTCCTCGGCCTGGACCGGATGGAGGCCCGTTCGGCCGTCGTCGGCGCGCTGCGCGAGCAGGGCCGGATCGTCGCCGAGAAGCGCCCGTACATGCACGCCGTCGGCCACTGCTCGCGCTGCCACACCGTGGTCGAGCCGCGGCTGTCGCTGCAGTGGTGGGTCAAGGTCGAGCCGCTGGCCAAGGCCGCCGGCGACGCCGTCCGCGACGGCAAGGTGGAGATCCACCCGAAGGAGCTGGAGCGCCGCTACTTCGACTGGGTCGACAACATGTACGACTGGTGCATCTCGCGCCAGCTCTGGTGGGGCCACCGGATCCCGGTCTGGTACGGCCCCGAGGGCGAGGTCGTCTGCGTCGGACCGGACGAGCAGCCGCCGACCGGCGAGGGCTGGGTCCAGGACCCGGACGTCCTGGACACCTGGTTCTCCTCCGGCCTGTGGCCGTTCTCCACGCTGGGCTGGCCGGAGAAGACCGCCGACCTGGAGAAGTTCTACCCGACCGACGTCCTGCTGACGGGCCACGACATCATCTTCTTCTGGGTCGCCCGGATGATGATGTTCGGCCTGTACGCGATGGACGGCGAGGCGCCGTTCAAGACCGTCGCGCTGACCGGTCTGGTCCGCGACGAGTTCGGCAAGAAGATGTCGAAGTCCTCCGGCACCGCGGTGGACCCGCTGGACTGGATGGACGCCTACGGCGCCGACGCCGTCCGCTTCACCCTGGCCGGCGGCGCCAACCCGGGCGCCGACGTGCCGATCGGCGAGGACTGGGTCAAGGGCTCGCGCAACTTCTGCAACAAGATCTGGAACGCGACCCGCTTCGCGCTGATGAACGGCGCCACCACCGAGGGCCCGCTGCCGGCGCCCGAGGAGATGACCGCGGTCGACCGCTGGATCCTGTCGCGGCTGAACGCCACCGTCGCCAAGGTGGACGGGCTGTACGAGGACTACCAGTTCGCCAAGCTCTCGGACGCGCTGTACCACTTCGCCTGGGACGAGGTCTTCGACTGGTACGTGGAGCTCTCCAAGACCACCCTGGCCAAGGGCGGCCCGCAGGCCGACGCCTCGCGCCGGGTCCTGGGCGAGGTCCTGGACGTCACCCTGCGGCTGCTGCACCCGGTCGTCCCGTTCGTCACCGAGGCGCTGTGGACCAGCCTCACCGGCGCCGAGTCGCTGGTCGTCGCCGAGTGGCCGAAGGACAGCGGCTACCGCGACGCGGCCGCCGAGTCGGAGGTCGCCACGCTGCAGCAGGTGGTCACCGAGGTCCGCCGGTTCCGCTCGGACCAGGGCCTGCAGCCCGCGCAGCGCGTCCCGGCCCAGCTGGAGCTGGCCGGCACCGTGCTGGCCGTCCACGAGGACGCGATCCGCTCGCTGCTGCGGCTGACCGTCCCCGAGGAGGGCTTCGCGGCCACCGCCTCGCTGCCGGTGGCCGGTGCCACCGTCGCGCTGGACCTCTCCGGCACCATCGACGTCGCGGCGGAGCGCAAGCGCCTCGCCAAGGACCTCGCGGCCGCCGAGAAGGAGAAGACCCAGACCACCGCCAAGCTCGGCAACGAGGCCTTCCTGGCCAAGGCGCCGGACGAGGTGGTCGCCAAGATCCGGGGCCGTCAGGAGGCCGCCGAGGCCGACATCGCCCGGATCACCGCCCAGCTCGCGGCGCTGCCGCAGGGCTGAGCCCGCACCGCCCCTGGGGGGCCGCATCCCGCGACGCGCGGGGTGCGGCCCCTCGGCGTTCT
This sequence comes from Kitasatospora sp. NPDC059160, assembly GCF_042755465.1. Classification (NCBI taxonomy): domain Bacteria; kingdom Bacillati; phylum Actinomycetota; class Actinomycetes; order Kitasatosporales; family Streptomycetaceae; genus Kitasatospora; species Kitasatospora sp. NPDC059160. The sequence goes on from NZ_JBHZCN010000066.1 coordinate 6,326, forward strand.
CCGGCGTGCCCGATTCTCGGCGTGCTCCTTCCGGCGTGCTCCTTCGGGCGCGCTGGTTGCGGCGCGTTCGTTTGCGGCGCGCCGTTTTCGGCGGGCCCGGCGGGCCGGTCACTACGCCTAATAGAGCAGCAACATTGCTCCCTTCCGGCGAATATTCATCCTGGACCGGGTGAGGTCCTATTCCGAGCGAATTGATTCCGGTCTTGCCCGCGCGCGTTCGCGGAAGTTTTCAGGTCGGATGTGTACGGTGTGCTCGGAGTTTCCGAAGGTGTTTCTGCTGAGCGTTCCTGCTGAGCGACGGACGGGAGGCATGGCGTGGTGGTGACCGAGGAGTTGGCCCAGGAACTGCCTGCCGAGGCGGTCGAGGAGGCCAAGGCCAGGGCGGCGACCCTGCTGCTCGCCTTCCGCCACGGCAACCAGCTCGCGTTCGACCACGAGTTGGACCTGCTGCTGGCGGAGAACGCCGAGCGGGAGGTGACCGCCCTGCTCACCTGGATCGCCGCCGAGGCCGTCCGCAAGGCGTACGCCCCCGAGGTCGGCGACCGGGTGCTGCGGGCGATGGCCCGCCGGGCCCCTCTGGACGGCGGCGCCGTCCAGGTGGACGAGGAGAGCGCGAACGCCGCCCAGCTGATCGAGGCGGTCGCGGACGGCCGGGTGGCCGAGGTCCGCGGCCTGGTCGCGGCGACGGCGGACACCACCTTCCTGCTCGGCGGTCTGCTGCAGGGCGTCGCGATGATGCTGCCGCTGCTGCCCGAGGGTGAACTGGCCCAGATCACGGCCGAGTTGCGCCGCCGGCACGGCGGCTGCGCGCACGTCCCGGAGGCCCGGGCCGGGGTCTGACCCCGGCCCGGGGGCGGCTCACGGCATGGCGTGCAGGTGGGCGCCGATGGTGGCGGAGACCGGATTGCCCGCCCTGGCGTCCCAGTTGGTCGACCAGGTCATCGCCCCGCCGATGCCGGGCCAGGCGGTGTCCGGCCGGTAGCTGCCGCAGCCGGTGCCGGAGGCCAGGCAGTCCAGCGCCTTGTTCACCGTGCCGGGGTCGGTGTAGCCGCCGCCGGCGGCGCTGGTGGAGGCCGGCACCCCGAGCCCGACCTGGTCGGGCCGCAGTCCGCCCTTGAGCTGGATGCAGGCCAGGGCGGTGAGGAAGTCCTCGGTGCCCTGGGAGTAGACGTTGCCGTCGCAGCCGTTCATCGCACCGGAGTTGTAGTACTGCATGTTGACGATGGTGAGGACGTCCTTCACGTTCAGCGCCAGCTTGAAGTACTCCATCCCGGTCGACTGCATGTCGATGGTCTGCGGCGCCATGGTGAGGACGAACCCGCTGCCCGCCCGCGCCGCCAGGGAGTGCAGCGCCTGGCCCATGTAGGTGGAGTCGATGCCGTTCTCCAGGTCGATGTCGATCCCGTCGAAGCCGTAGTTCTGCAGCAGGGCCCAGGCGGTGTCGGCGAAGGTCGCGGCGGAGGCGGAGTCGCCCACCCAGACCGTGCCGTTCTGGCCGCCGACGGAGAGCACCACCCGCTTCCCGGCCGCCCGCTTGGCCGCGATGTCGGCCTTGAACTGGGCGTCGGTGTAGCCGCCGAGCTTGGTGGACAGGGCCGGGTCCAGGGTGAAGCCCAGGCCGCCGCGGGTGGCGGTGGCGTCGGCGAAGGCGACCGCGATGATGTCGTAGGCGGCCGGGACGTCGCTGATCCGCTGCACCGTGGCGCCGTTGTCGAAGTTCTGCCAGTACCCGGTGAGGACGTGCTTGGGCAGGCCGGGCGGCCTGGTCGGGGTGGACGTGCCGGTGGGGGTGGGCGTGCCGGTGCCCGTGCCGGTGGCCGTCGGGCTCGGTGAGGCGGTGCCGGTGGCGGTCGCCGTGGCCGTCGGGCTGGGGGAGGGCTGCGGCCCGCCGGGCCCGAGCAGGGTGACGTCGTCGGCGAGGAAGGCAGGCTGGGCGTACCAGCCGTGCAGGTAGACGGTGACGCTGGTGGTGCCCGGGCCGGTGGTGAAGCTCGTGCTCAGCCGGCTCCAGCCGGTGCCGCCGGGGGTCCAGGTGCTCGGATCGCCGCCGCCGGTGCCGCGGGCGCCCAGGTAGACGTACGAGCCCTGGACCCAGGAGCTCAGGGTGTACGAGGAGGAGGGCTTCACCGACACGGTCTGGGTGCACTCGCCGGTGTCCGAGCCGGCGGGGGTGGACTGCAGGGCGTACCGGCCGGAGTGGGCGCCGGCGCTCCGGACCGTGCCGTTGGAGCAGGTCCAGCCGGAGAGGTCGCCGGTCTCGAAGCCGCCGTTGGTGATCAGGTCGGTGTCGGCGGCGTGTGCGCCGGTGCCGTCGGCCAGGACGAGCCCGCCGAGGCCGAGGACGAGGGCGCAGGTGCCGGCGAGCAGCGGGTGGAGGGCGCGCGGGCGCCGGTGTCGGGCAGGTGGCATGACTCCATCTCCAGTGGGGGAGGCCCGGCGGCGCTGGGTGGGGTCAGTGCCGTCCGGGGTGTCGATGGTGCGCGTGCGGGAGCTACCGACAACTCAAGTCCCGGTCGGGAACGGAGACTTGCCTCACAAGGTGGAGTAGACCAATCCGGCTGTCAAGAGGCCCTACGCGGCCAGCGGGGCGTCCTGGGCGGCGTCGCTCCCGGCGGTCCCGGTGCTCCCGGCGGGTCCGGCCAGGGCGGCGGTCAGCGTGGCGATCCGGGCCGAGGCGCGGCCGTCGCCGTACGGGCTCGGGGTGGCGGCCAGTCGGGCCAGCCGCTCGGGGGTGTCGGACAGCCAGCCGCGGGCCAGCTCGCCGAGCTCCTCGCCGGGCCGCACCAGCGCGGCGAAGCCGGCGTCGACCGCCTCCGGGCGCTCGGTGGAGCGGCGCACCACCAGCAGCGGACGGCCGAGCACGGTGCACTCCTCCTGCACGCCGCCGGAGTCGGAGACCAGCAGCGCCGCGTGGCTCGCCAGGCCGAGGAAGTCGCCGTAGCCGACCGGCTCGGTGACGGCCAGGCGTTCCAGCAGGGCGTCCAGTGCGAAGCGCGCGACGGCGGCCCGGGTGCGCGGGTGCATCGGGAACAGCACCGGGGTGCCGGCCCGGGCGATCCGGTCCAGCTCGGCGAGCACGGCGCCGAGCGCCTCGGCGGTGTCGGTGTTCTCCGGGCGGTGCACGGTGGCCAGCACGTACCCGTCCGGGCGCAGCCCGTGCGCGGCGAGCAGCGCGGCGCGGGTGGCGGCGTCGGGCAGCTGACGGCGGACCACCTCGACCACGGTGTTGCCGGTGAGCTCGATCCGCCCCCGGTCGAGGGACTCGGCGCGCAGGTTGGCGACGTTGTCCTCGGTGGCGGCGCAGAGCAGGTCGGAGACGTGGTCGACCATCACCCGGTTGTGCTCCTCGGGCATCGCCCGGTCGTAGCTGCGCAGCCCGGCCTCGACGTGCACCAGCGGGATCTCCCGGGCGTTGGCGGCCAGCGCTCCGGCGAGGGTGGCGTTGGTGTCGCCCTGGACGACGACGGCGGCGGGGCGGTCCTCGGCGAAGGCGGCGTCCAGCTGGCCGAGGGACTGGGCGATCTGGCCGGCCCGGGGGCGGCCGCCGACGCCGGTGAGCAGCTCGGGCTCCGGCAGGTCGAGGTCGCGCAGGAAGCGGCCGGACATCGCCTCGTCCCAGTGCTGGCCGGTGTGCACCAGCCGGGTGGCGTCGCCGAGTTCGTGGATCAGCGGGGCGAGCTTGACCAGCTCGGGGCGGGTGCCGAGGACGACGGCGACGCTGTTCGGGGGCAGGCACGTGCTCATGCGGGGGCTCCGGGAGGACGACGCGGGGTGGGGGAGTGGGGGCTCAGGACTCGAGCGCGGTGGGGGCGCCGACGGCGACCTTCTCGGCGTTGCGCCGGGTCTTGGCCCAGCCGTTGCGGCCGAGCAGCAGTCGGACGGCGGCCCGGGCGGCGACCACGAAGAGGTGGTAGGCGTACAGCCACACCAGGACGCCCCAGAGCAGTCCGGTGAGCCGGCTGCGGTCCGGGTGGACGGCCCTGCGGTAGGCGAGGCCCCAGAACACCATCGGCAGGGTGGCGAGCACGAAGGCGAGCAGCATCCACGGGCCGAACCGGAGCTGGAAGTCGGCGGTCTCGGCGGGGAAGAGCACCAGCCCGGCGGTGGTGATGGCCAGCGAGAGCGGGAAGAGCAGCACCAGCAGGACGCAGACCACCGGCTGGAGGAAGGTGTAGAGCACCTCGGCCTTGCCGGAGGCCGGGTAGTGCGGGGAGCGCAGCACCCGGCCGGTGTAGCGCAGGCACTGCATGTTGCCCTGGGCCCAGCGGGTGCGCTGGGTGAGGAAGCGGCGCAGCGAGACCAGGCCCTCCTGGGAGACCTGGGCCTCGGTGACGTGGGTGAGCCGCCAGCCGGCCAGGCGCAGGTCGAGGCCGGACTCGTAGTCCTCCAGCAGGGCGCGCTCGGGCCAGGGGCGGCCGGCCCGGCCCTCCTCGGCGGTGAGCGAGTCGAGGGCGGTGAGCCGGACGAACTGGCCGTTGCCGCCGAGGCCGACGCTGCCGGTGCGGCGGCGCAGCAGCTGCATGCCGGCGTTGTTGGCCTGGAACTCGACGTCCTGCATCCGGACCAGGGCGCGGGCGAGGGCGTTGGCGGTGCGGCCGCGGCCGGGCAGCGGGCGTTCGTCGTCGGCGTTGCGCATCCGGACGCCGATCTGGACGGCGCCGGTGTCGGGGCGGCCGAGGGCCTTGGGGTTGCAGACCTGGCCGAGGGCGCCGGGGTCGAGCTGTCCGTCGGCGTCGACCACGCCGATGACCACCCGGGAGCGGTCGGTGGACTCGGGGAGCCAGGCGGAGATCTCGCGGTAGGCGGCGTTGAGCGCGGCGCCCTTGCCGATCCGGGCGTGCGGGCGGCGGCGCTGGACGAGGTGGATCCGCGGGTCGCGGGCCGCGGCGGCGAGGACGAGTTCGCGGGTGGCGTCCTCGCTGTCGTCGTCGATCACCCAGAGGTGGGCCTCGGGCGCGCTGGTCCGCAGGCCGTCCAGGGTCTGGGTGACCACGGCCTCCTCGTCGCGGCAGGGGATGACCAGGTGCCACTGGAGGGCGGCGGGGTCGCCGGGCGGGGCGGGGCGGCTGTGCCGGAAGGCGTGGCGGGAGCCGGCCCAGTACACGAGGAAGCGTCCGAAGACGAGGGCCATGTAGCCGACGAGGGCCAGGGAGATCAGTCCGGCGAACCAGACGACGGCGTCCTGGCGGAGCACGATCCAGTCGTGCAGGGCGTCGGGCATGGCGCAGTGCTCCTCGTGATCAAAGGCTGTCGGCTCCTGTGGGTTGCGAATCGATGCTCCATTGCCGTACAAACTCGCTGAATCGATAGTAAAGGGAGCAAACTCAAGAAGCCGGGCAAAGACGGGGCAAAGTGGCCGTTCTCACCCCGCGCCCACCCCGCCGCGATCCCGTCGGCGCCGTTCCCCTCGCCCTGTGAGGACGGGCCGCCGCCGCTCCGTAGACTGTGGACGTGAGCGACAAGGCCGACCCGAATCCGTACACCCTCCGCCCCTCCGACGACAGCACCGGCGACGCCCTGCGCGACGTCGAACTGGAGCTCTCCAAGCGCTGGCCGGAGAACAAGCTGGAGCCCTCGCTCGACCGGATCGAGGCGCTGATGGACATCCTGGGCCAGCCCCAGCGGTCCTTCCCCTCCATCCACATCACCGGCACCAACGGCAAGACCTCCACCGCCCGGATGATCGAGCAGCTGCTCAACACCTTCGAACTGCGCACGGGCCGCTACACCAGCCCGCACGTGGAGAGCGTCACCGAGCGGATCACCCTGGACGGCGCCCCGATCAGCCCGGAGCGCTTCGTCGAGGTCTACCGCGACATCGAGCCCTACGTGCAGATGGTCGACGCCGCGCAGCCCGTCCCGATGTCCTTCTTCGAGGTGCTCACCGGCATGGCCTACGCGGCCTTCGCCGATGCCCCGGTGGACGTCGGGGTGGTCGAGGTCGGCATGGGCGGTTCCTGGGACGCCACCAACGTCATCGACTCCGCCGTCGCCGTGATCACCCCGATCGGGCTGGACCACACCGACAAGCTCGGCAACACCACCGGCGAGATCGCGGTCGAGAAGTCCGGGATCATCAAGTCCGGCGCCGTCGCCGTGGTCGCCCAGCAGCAGCTGGACGCCGCCCAGGTCATCCTGCGCCGGGCCGTCGAGGTGGACGCCACGGTCGCCCGCGAGGGCATGGAGTTCGGCGTGATCCGCCGTGAGCTCGCCGTCGGCGGCCAGCTGGTGACGCTGCGCGGGCTCGGCGGCGAGGAGTACGAGGACGTCTTCATCCCGCTGCACGGCGAGTACCAGGCGCACAACGCGGCGCTGGCGCTGGCCGCGGTCGAGGCCTTCTTCGGCGTCGGCGGCGCCCGCGGCGGCCAGCTGGACGTCGACAAGGTCCGCCAGGGCTTCTCCGGCGTCTCCTCGCCGGGCCGCCTGGAGATCGTCCGCCGCAGCCCCACGATCATCCTGGACGCCGCGCACAACCCGCACGGCGCCCGGGCCACCGTCGCCGCGATCAACGAGTCCTTCGGCTTCACCCGCCTGGTCGGCGTGATCGGCACCTCGGGGGACAAGGACGTGGCCGGCGTGCTGGAGGCCTTCGAGCCGATCCTGGCCGAGGTCGTCATCACCCAGAACTCCACCCACCGCGCCATGGACGTGGACGCCCTCGCGGCCCTGGCCGTCGAGATCTTCGGCGACGACCGCGTCCAGGTCGAGCCCCGCCTCGACGACGCCATCACCGCGGCCGTCACCCTGGCCGAGGAGGAGGGCGACCTCGGCGGCGCCGGGGTCCTGGTCACCGGTTCGGTCATCACGGTGGGCGAGGCCCGCCTGCTGCTCGGGAGGAAGTGACATGAGGACGCTCTGCTCCTCGACGCTGATCGGCGAGGCGCTGCTGGTGCTCTTCGCGGCGCTGGTCGCGATGCAGCTCTCCAGCGTCTCGACGGCCACCGTGTGGATCGTCAGCGGCATCGCGATGGCGCTCTGCATCGCGCTCTGCGGCATGATCAACCGCCCCGGCGCGGTGCAGATCGGCTGGGCGCTGCAGATCGGCCTGATCGCCAGCGGCTTCGTCCTGCCGACCATGTTCGGCCTCGGCGTGGTCTTCGCCGGCCTGTGGTGGTGCTCGGTGCACTACGGCCGCAAGGTCGACGAGTTCAAGGCCGCCCGCGCCGCCGCCACCGAGGCGCAGGCCCAGGCCGCCTGACCCCGGCCGGGTGGGCGCAACCGACCGGTCGTTCACGCAAGGTAACCTCTGCCCCGTACCGCACGTCGTACCAGATCACCAGGAGACGCACCGTGTCCCAGCGCACTCTCGTCCTGCTCAAGCCCGACGCCGTCCGCCGCGGCCTGGCGGGCGAGATCATCAGCCGCATCGAGCGCAAGGCCGGCTGGCAGCTGACCGCGGTCGAGCTGCGCACCTTCGACCGGGAGACCCTGGAGACCCACTACGCCGAGCACGTCGGCCGCCCGTTCTACGAGCCGCTGCTGGAGTTCATGACCTCCGGTCCGTCGATCGCGCTGATCGTCGAGGGCGAGGAGGTCGTCAAGGGCATCCGGATGCTGGCCGGCGCCACCAACCCGCTGGAGGCCGGCTCCGGCACCATCCGCGGCGACTACGCGACGATCACCCGCGAGAACCTGATCCACGCCTCCGACTCCCCGGAGTCCGCCGAGCGCGAGATCAAGATCTTCTTCCCCGCGAACGCCTGACGCGGAGTCCGTCTTCGGACGCCACGCCCCGGCAGGGACGTTGGTACCGCCCCGGTCGGGACCATTGGCCCGGCCGGGGCATTCTTATCGTGAAATAGGGAACTGGGAACGCCGACACGGCGTCCCAATGCTCGGAGAAGCGATCACGCTCCGGACAATGGACGGTATGCCCCGCGTCGATGTCCGTGCCGTGCGGCGTGACTACGATGGACGCGACTCAAGGGCCCGGTACGGCAGCTCAGCCGGTCTCCGCCCAAGCGTGGGCGCGCATCCGTCCACCCCCAAGAACTCCGAGCCCGGGAAGGCACCCACACCCCATGGCGAGCAACCTGTCCTTCATCGGCCGCGACTTGGCGATCGACCTCGGAACAGCCAACACGCTGGTGTACGTCAGGGGCAAGGGGATCGTCCTCAACGAGCCGTCCGTCGTCGCGGTCAACACCAACACCGGCGGCATCCTGGCGGTCGGCGCCGAGGCCAAGAAGATGATCGGCCGCACGCCCGGCAACATCGTCGCCATCCGCCCGCTCAAGGACGGCGTGATCGCCGACTTCGAGATCACCGAGCGGATGCTGCGCTACTTCATCCTCAAGATCCACCGCCGCCGCTACCTGGCCCGCCCGCGGGTCGTGGTCTGCGTGCCCTCCGGCATCACCGGCGTCGAGCGCCGCGCCGTCATCGAGGCCTCCTCGCAGGCCGGCGCCCGCCAGGTGCACATCATCGAGGAGCCGATGGCCGCCGCGATCGGCGCCGGCCTGCCCGTCCACGAGGCCACCGGCAACATGGTCGTCGACATCGGCGGCGGCACCACCGAGGTCGCCGTCATCTCCCTCGGCGGCATCGTCACCGCCCAGTCCATCCGGGTGGCCGGCGACGAGCTGGACAACGCGATCGTCCAGCACATCAAGAAGGAGTACTCGCTCCTCCTCGGCGAGCGCAGCGCCGAACAGATCAAGATGAGCATCGGCAGCGCCTTCGGCATGGAGGGCGAGAAGGACGAGCACGCCGAGATCCGCGGCCGCGACCTGGTCAGCGGCCTGCCCAAGACCGTCGTCATCTCCGCCGCCGAGGTCCGCGCCGCCATCGACGAGCCGGTCAACTCGATCATCGACGCGGTCAAGACCACCCTCGACCAGTGCCCGCCCGAACTGGCCGGCGACGTCATGGACCGCGGCATCGTGCTCACCGGCGGCGGCGCCCTGCTGCGCGGCCTGGACGAGCGGCTGCGCCGCGAGACCGGCATGCCGATCCACATCGCCGAGAACCCGCTCGACTCCGTCGCGCTCGGCTCCGGCAAGTGCGTCGAGGAGTTCGAGGCGCTCCAGCAGGTACTGGACGCCTCCCCGCGCCGTTAGCACCACGACGACACCATCCGACACTCAACTGAACGGGCCGCCGCCCGGGCCCCACAGCCCCGGGCGGTCGCCAGGTACGAAGGGGCAGTACCAGCACCGTGAGGGACACACGAGAGAGCCGGCTGCTGCTCATCCTGCTGGTGGCCGTCGCCTTCGCGCTCATCACCGTGGACATCAAGGGCGGTGAGGACTCCCCGCTCGGCCCGGCCCGGCACGCCGCCGCGAAGGTCCTCGGCCCGGTCGAGCGCGGCGCCGCCACCGTCGTGGACCCGGTCGCGGACACCGTCCGCGCCTTCCGCGACGCCGCCACCGACAGCGGCCGCACCGACCAGCTCGCCCGCGAGAACACCGAACTGCGGCAGAAGCTCGCCTCCTCCGACATGGCCACCGGGCGCACCAAGCAGCTGGACGACCTGCTGCGCACCGCCGGCGCCGGCGGCTACACCGTCAAGGCCGCCCAGGTCATCGCGATCGGCCCGGCCCAGGGCTTCTCCTGGACCATCACCGTCGACGCCGGCAGCGACGACGGCCTCACCCGCGACATGACCGTCATCAACGGCCAGGGCCTGGTCGGCCGGATCACCACCGTCGGCCCGACCACCGCCACCGTGCTGCTCGCCTCCGACCCCGGCTTCTCGGCCGGCACCCGGCTGGAGGGCAGCGGCGAGATCGGCTTCGCCTCCGGCGGCGGCGACAGTCCGATGAAGGTCTCCCTGCTCAACGGGAAGGCCCAGGTCAAGACCGGCGACCGGCTGGTCACCTTCGGCTCGCAGAGCGGCCGCCCGTTCGTGCCCGGCGTCCCGGTCGGCAAGGTCACCGAGGTCCAGGCCAACGCCGGCCAGCTGACCAAGACCGTCCTGGTCGAGCCCTTCGTCCAGTTCACCCGACTGGACCTGGTCGGCGTGGTCGTCGTGCCCCCGCGCACCGACCCGCGCGACGCCGTGCTGCCGCCCGCGCCCACCCCGGGGCAGAGCCAGGCCCCGGCCGCGCCCGCCCAGCCGCAGGGCTCCGCGCCCGCCGCCCCGCCCGCCAAGCCCACTGGGGGGAACTGAGCCATGCGCCTCGCCCGCATCCCCGTCTCGGCCGTCCTGATCCTGCTCGGCCTGATCCTCCAGGTCAGCGTCTTCGGCCGGCTCCAGCTCCCGGGAGCCACCCCGGACATACTGCTCCTCGTCGTGGTCGGCCTCGCCATGGTCTACGGGCCGACCGGCGGCTGCCTGGTCGGCTTCTCGGCCGGCCTGCTGGCCGACCTCGCACCGCCCTCCGACCACGCGATCGGCCGCTACGCCCTGGTGCTCTGCCTGATGGGCTACGCCGCCGGGCTGCTGCGCCCCGAGCACGGCCGCCAGCGCTCCGTCTCCGGCGCGCTGCTGGTGGTCGGCGCCGCGGCGATCGCCTCCACCCTGCTGTACGCGCTGGTCGGCGCCCTGGTCGGCGACACCGCGGCCCGGCACGTCGGCCTCGGCGGCCTGGTGGTCAGCGCCCTGCTGTACGACCTGCTGCTGGCCCCGTTCGTGGTGCCGCTGGTGATGATGCTCGGCCGCCGCTTCGGCCGCGACCCGGTGACCGCCGCCGACGACGACGAGAGCGGGCCGGGCCTGGGTCTGGGATCGCTGGCCCGCTACCGCACCACGCGCGAGGTCTCCAGCGGCCCGGCGTACAAGAAGCGGCGCGTGCCCGGCTTCGCCCGGCGCCCGTAACCGGCCGGTCCAGGCCCGCCCCCAGACCTCCTGACCCTCCCGCACCCCTGGAGCGCACGAGACGTGAGCAACATCCCCGAGACCGGCCGTACCCGGCGGGTGACGATCCGTCTGGTGGTTCTGCAGATCCTGGTGCTGTCGCTGCTCGCCACCCTGGGCGGACGGCTCTGGTACCTGCAGATCCGCAACGCCAAGGAGTACACCGCCAAGGCGACCGGCAACCACATCCGCGAGGTGGTCGAACCGGCCGTCCGCGGCGAGATCCTGGACGCCTCCGGGCGGATCCTGGCCGGCAACGAGACCCGGCTGGTGGTGTCCGTCAGCCGCACCTCGCTGCTCCAGCAGAAGGACGGCGGCAAGGGGGTGCTCGGCCGGCTCGCCGACGTGCTCGGGATGCCCGCCAAGGACGTCCAGGAGAAGGTCCGGCTCTGCGACGCCAAGACCCAGCAGCCCTGCTGGAACGGTTCTCCCTACCAGCCGATCCCGGTCACCAAGGAGGCGACCACCCAGCAGGCGATGCAGATAATGGAGCGCCGCGAGGACTTCCCCGGGGTCACCGCGCAGCCCACCGCCGTGCGCCGCTACACCGGCGCCGAGGGCGCCAACATGGCCCAGGTGCTCGGCTACCTCTCGCCGGTCACCGACGACGAGGTCAGCAAGACCGCCGCCAAGAGCGGCCTGGACCGCTACCTGCCGGCCGACCAGATCGGCCGGGCCGGCCTGGAGTCGGTGTACGACCGCGACCTGCGCGGCACCGCCGGCATCACCAAGCTGGAGGTCGACAACCTCGGCCGGGTGATCGGCACCGCCGGCACCGTCGCCCCGCAGACCGGCGACAACCTGGTCACCAGCATCGACGCCCGGGTGCAGAAGGTCGTCGAGGACAACCTGGCGCAGGCCATGAACGACGCCCGGAACACCTTCGACAAGGTCACCAACCGCAACTACGAGGCCGACTCCGGCGCCGCCGTCGTGATGGACGTGCACACCGGCCGGATCGTCGCGATGGCCAGCGCCCCCACCTACGACCCCAACCTCTGGGTCGGCGGCATCAGCGGCAAGGACTACCAGTCGCTGACCAGCAAGGACTCCAACTTCCCGCTGCTGAACCGCGCCATACAGGGTCAGTCCGCCCCCGGCTCGACCTTCAAGGTCGTCTCCACCACCGCCGCCGTGCAGGCCGGCTACTCGCTGGACGGCACCTACGCCTGCCCCAAGAGCCTCACCATCGGCGGCCGCGAGTTCAAGAACTTCGAGAGCGAGAACTTCGGCTCCATCTCCCTGGAGAAGGCGCTGGAGGTCTCCTGCGACACCGTCTTCTACGGCCTGGCCTACGACCAGTGGATGAAGGACGGCGGCATCAAGCCGAAGAACCCGGGCGACTGGTTCTTCAAGACCGCCCACGAGTTCGGCCTCGGCGCCAAGACCGGCATCGACCTGCCGGCCGAGGTCCCCGGCCGGGTGCCGGACCGGCAGTGGAAGCAGTCCTTCTACGACAACAACAAGGACGCCTGGTGCGCCCAGGCGCAGAAGGGCGGCAACAGCTTCTCGGACCAGATCGCCCGGGAGAACTGCGTCGACGGCTACCAGATGCGCGCCGGTGACGCCGTCAACTTCGCGATCGGCCAGGGCGACACCCTCGTCACCCCGGTCCAGATGGCCCGGATCTACTCGGCGCTGGCCAACGGCGGCACCTTCTACCGGCCGACCATCGCCAAGGCGGTGATAAGCCCGAGCGGGGACCTCGTCCGCGACATCGCCCCGCACGAGGACGCCAAGTTCCCGGGCGACCAGAAGCTGCTCAGCTACATCGACCAGGCCACCGCCGGCGTCATCACCAGCGGCACCGCCGCCTGGAAGTTCGCCGGGGCCGGCTGGCCGCAGAACAAGATCGAGCTGCACGCCAAGACCGGCACCGCCGAGGTCGAGGGCAAGCAGACCACCTCCTGGCTGACCACGTACAGCAAGGACTACGCGGTCGTCATGACGATAAGCCAGGGCGGCACCGGCTCCGGCGGCTCCGGCGACGCCGTGCGCCGGATCTACCAGGCGCTGTACGGCGTGGACGACAAGGGCAACATCGACAACGGCAAGGCGCTGCTGCCCGCGCCGCAGGGCCAGCTGCCGAAGTTCAACCCGGACGGCACCGCGATCATCAAGCCGGCCTCGTACGACGCCGGTGCGGACCGGGGGGCCGCCGCCACGCAGCTCACCCCGGTGGCCGCCGCGGCCCCGGCGATGGTGGACCCGGCCCTGCCCGACGCCGCCCCGGCGGCGGCCTTCCTCGACCCGGCGCCCCCGGCCGGCAGCCCGGCCGCGTACACCGCGGCCGACGCCGCCGCGCTCGAACCGAACCGCCCGGGAAGGGGACGGGCATGACCTCCTACGGCTCGTACCGGCAGCTGCGGCTGAGCCCGCAGCGCAGCGGGGTCTCCAAGGCCCTGGCCAAGGACTCCCCGCTCTGGCGGCTGGACTGGATACTGCTGCTGGCCGGCCTGGCCCTCTCGCTCGTCGGCTCGCTGCTGGTCTGGTCGGCCACCCGCGGGCGCGACAACCTCACCCACGGGGACCCGCAGTACTTCCTCTACCGGCACCTGACGAACTTCGTGATCGGCCTGGTGCTGTGCGCCGTGGTGATAGCGATAGGAGCCCGGCGGGTCCGCACCCTGGTGCCCTTCGTCTACGTCGGCGTGATCCTGCTGCTGATGGCGACGCTCAGCCCGATCGGCTCGACCGTCAACGGCGCCCACTCGTGGATCCAGCTCGGCGGCGGCTTCTCCGTCCAGCCCGCCGAGTTCGCGAAGGTCGCCATCCTGCTGGCGATGGCCGTCGTGCTGTCGGACCAGGTCGACGCGGGGGAGCGGGAGTTCCCCTCGCACCGGGCGGTGTTCCGGGGCCTGGTCTGGGCCTGCCTGCCGATGGGCCTGGTGCTGCTGATGCCGGACGCCGGGTCGGTCATGGTGATGTCCGCGGTCGTGCTCGGCATCCTGCTCGGCTCCGGCGCCGCCAACCGCTGGGTGCTCGGCATCCTGGCGCTCGGGGTCAGCGGGAGCATCGCGATCTGGAAGCTCGGGCTGCTCAGCCAGTACCAGATCGACCGCTTCGCCGCCTTCGCCAACCCCCAGCTCGACCCCAACGGCGTCGGCTACAACACCGCCCAGGCCCGGATCGCGATCGGCTCGGGCGGACTGACCGGCAAGGGGCTGTTCCACGGCACCCAGACCATCGGGCAGTTCGTGCCGGAGCAGCAGACCGACTTCGTCTTCACCGTCGCCGGTGAGGAACTCGGCTTCGTCGGAGCGCTGGCGATCATCTCGCTGGTCGGCGTGATCCTCTGGCGGGCCTGCCGGATCGCCCGCCAGGCCACCGACCTGTACGGGACGATCGTGGCGGCCGGCATCATCGCCTGGTTCTCCTTCCAGGCCTTCGAGAACATCGGGATGTGCCTGGGCATCATGCCGGTCGCGGGCATCCCGCTGCCCTTCGTCTCCTACGGCGGCTCCTCGATGTTCGCGGTCTGGATCGGCATCGGGCTGCTCCAGGCGGTGCGCAGCCAGCGGCCGATAGCGGCGTGAGCCGTCGGCTCCCCTGAACATTCGGCTCCCCTGAACGTTCGGCTCCCGGGGCCGGTCCGGATCCCTTCGGACCGGCCCTTCGCCTTGCCCCGCAAGAGAGTTGACGAATCGTCAGGCAGGATGCAAGAGGCAGTCGGCGGCGGTCAGGACCGCCCGGGTCTGGTGGGCCAGCTGCTCCTGGACCGGCACCCAGCGGGCACCGAAGCGGTGCCGCAGCCGCTCCAGGCTGTCCGCCACGACGGCGCGGGCGCGCTCCCGGGTGGCCTCGGCGGCCGGGCCGCGGGCGTCGGCGAGCAACCGCAGCAGGATCGAGGCCACCCGCAGCGGCAGCCGGGCGGCGACCAGCCCGGCCGTGGTCGCCCGGGAGGCGCTCAGCGGGCCGGGGCACCACAGCTCCAGCCACTCGGCGGCCATCCGCGGGGCCACCGCCAGGTTGAACTCGGCGGTGCGCACCAGCGGGCCGTACGCCTCCCGGGCCTGGGCCGGGACGCGGGCGAGCAGCGCGTCGAGCTGCTCGGTGCGCAGGGTCAGCTCGCGGGCCGCCTCGCCGACGGCCCGCGGCCCGGCCGGATGGACCCGGGCGTCGCCGACCGCGTCCACGGCCCACATCGGGACCTCCAGGACGGCGGTCACCCCGCCGTACCGGGCCGCGTACGACCAGGTGGACAGCTCGGGCTCGTCCGGCAGCGCCCGGGGGGTGCCGGTGCTGCCGGGCGGCGGCATCAGATAGGTGCCGGGGGCGGGGCTGGACCAGCCGACCGCGTCGTAGGAGTCCACGTCCAGCGGGATGCCGGCCCGGTCCGCGGAGCGGGCGAAGCGCTCGGCCAGGCCGCGCACCGGGCCGGTCAGCTGGACGAAGGCGCCGCCGAAGTCCACCCCGTGCAGCGAGCACTGCAGGAAGGGGCGCAGCTCGTCGATCAGTCCGGTCAGCGCCAGGCTCTCCGGCATCGGCGGGCGGCCGGAGCCGGGGGCGGGCAGCAGTTCGGGCTGCTCCTCGAAGGCGGGGCGGAAGAAGTGCTCGTAGTGGCGGCGCATGGTGAGCGGGCCGTCCAGCCAGCCGGCGTTGAGGGCGGCGCCGTCCGGGTCCAGGCAGAGCAGCAGGTGCCAGGACAGCCCGGGCCGGGCGGGGCGCTCCAGCAGCACCTCGGCCAGCCGGACGGCGGCGGCGGTGCCGATCGGCTCGTTCGGGTGCGGGCCGCCGACCACCAGGGCGGCGCGCGGCCCGCGGTCCACCGAGAGCAGCAGCAGCGGGCGCCCGGCCCGGGAGCGGCCCACCTCGCGCAGCCGGCAGCGGTCGGGGTGGCGCAGGGCGAGGCGGCGGGCCGCGCTCTCCGCCTGGGCCGCGGTGGGGTAGCGGGCCGGCCGGGCGTCGGGGGCGCGCAGGGCCAGGGGCCGGACCCGCCGACCGGTGTCGGTCATGGTTCTCCTTGCGACCGGTCGTACGGCCGCCGGGGCGCGCGGGAGTGCCGCGCCGCCGGACGCGGCCTGCGGGCCGGGGGACGGGCTCCGCGGGGCCGGGGTGAGGGGGCCGCGCGGGGACGGGGGAGGGCGTACTGGGGCGAGCGGGCCGCCGGGGAGTCGGCGTTGGCCGAGCGTACGACCCAACTCCCGTCTCCGGAAGGGGTGCAGGGCCTTGGGCAGGGCCCTGTCAGTACCGCACGGGCGTTCCGGGCGTGTCAACGGCGGACGGGGCCGGGCGGCGGGCGCGCACCGCGCGTGCCGGGGCGGTCACCGGCGGGTGCGGATCGCGCCGGGGCGCACCGGCGGGCAACCGTGCCGGACGGGCCGTTCCCCGGATTGGGCTACCCTTGAGGGTCACCCCTCCCGTGCCGAATCGCGGCACCGAATCACGTCGTAAGGGTTCCTAGTACATGACTGTCGAATCGGTCTTCCCACGCCTGGAGGCACTCCTCCCGCACGTCCAGAAGCCGATCCAGTACGTCGGCGGCGAGCTCAACTCGACCGTCAAGGACTGGGACGCCTGCGACGTCCGCTGGGCGCTGATGTACCCCGACGCCTACGAGGTCGGGCTGCCCAACCAGGGCGTCATGATCCTCTACGAGGTGCTGAACGAGCGCGAGGGGGTGCTGGCCGAGCGCACCTACAGCGTCTGGCCGGACCTCGAGGCACTGATGCGCGAGCACCGGGTGCCGCAGTTCACCGTGGACGCCCACCGCCCGGTCAAGGCCTTCGACGTGTTCGGGCTGTCGTTCTCCACCGAGCTCGGCTACACCAACATGCTGACCGCGCTCGACCTGGCCGGCATCCCGCTGGAGGCCGCGGACCGCACCGACGAGGACCCGATCGTCCTGGCCGGCGGCCACGCGGCGTTCAACCCCGAGCCGATCGCGGACTTCATCGACTGCGCGGTGATCGGCGACGGCGAGCAGGCCGTCCTCGACATCACCGAGATCATCCGCGCCTGGAAGGCCGAGGGCCGCCCGGGCGGGCGCGACGAACTGCTGCTGCGCCTGGCGCGCACCGGCGGGGTGTACGTGCCGAAGTTCTACGACGTGGAGTACCTGGCCGACGGCCGGATCGGCCGCGTCGTGCCGAACGCCCCGGGCGTGCCGTGGCGGGTGTCCAAGCACACCGTGATGGACCTGGACGAGTGGCCGTACCCCAAGCAGCCGCTGGTCCCGCTCGCGGAGACGGTGCACGAGCGGATGTCCGTGGAGATCTTCCGCGGCTGCACCCGCGGCTGCCGCTTCTGCCAGGCCGGCATGATCACGCGCCCCGTGCGGGAGCGAAGCATCACCGGCATCGGCGAGATGGTCGAGCGCGGGCTCAAGGCGACCGGCTTCGAGGAGGTCGGCCTGCTGTCGCTGTCCAGCGCCGACCACACCGAGATCGGTGACATCGCCAAGGGGCTGGCCGACCGCTACACCGAGGACAAGATCGGCCTGTCGCTGCCGTCCACCCGCGTCGACGCCTTCAACATCGACCTCGCCAACGAGCTGTCCCGCAACGGGCGCCGCTCGGGCCTCACCTTCGCCCCCGAGGGCGGCAGCGAGCGCATGCGCAAGGTGATCAACAAGATGGTGTCGGAGGAGGACCTGATCCGCACCGTCGCCACCGCCTACGGCAACGGCTGGCGCCAGGTGAAGCTGTACTTCATGTGCGGCCTGCCCACCGAGACCGACGAGGACGTGCTCCAGATCGGCGAGATGGCGAAGAACGTCATCCAGAAGGGCCGCGAGGTCACCGGCCAGAACGACATCCGCTGCACCGTCTCCATCGGCGGGTTCGTGCCCAAGCCGCACACCCCGTTCCAGTGGGCCCCGCAGCTGTCCGCCGAGGCCACCGACGCCCGCCTGGCCAAGCTGCGCGACTCCATCCGCGGCGACCGCAAGTACGGCAAGAACATCGGCTACCGCTACCACGACGGCAAGCCCGGCATCGTCGAGGGCCTGCTCTCCCGCGGCGACCGCCGGATCGGCGCGGTCATCCGCGCGGTCTACGAGGACGGCGGCCGCTTCGACGGCTGGCGCGAGTACTTCTCGTACGACCGCTGGATGCTCTCCGCCGAGAAGGGCCTGGCCGGCACCGGCGTCGACGTCGACTGGTACACCACCCGCGAGCGCTCCTACGAGGAGGTGCTGCCCTGGGACCACCTGGACAGCGGCCTCGACAAGGACTGGCTGTGGGAGGACTGGCAGGACGCCCTGGAGGAGGTCGAGGTCGACGACTGCCGCTGGACTCCGTGCTTCGACTGCGGCGTGTGCCCCCAGATGGACACGGCCATCCAAATCGGCCCGACCGGTAAGAAGATGCTGCCGCTGACGGTCGTCAACAAGTAGTCGGCGCAGGGCTCTCGACCCCCGTCCGGAGTGTTCCGGGCGGGGGTCGGTCGTGGGCGGCTGACCAGGGGCGGAGCGAGCGGGGCGGCGGGGCGCGTACCCTTTGGGGTGACAGAGTCCGGACAGTGGCGGGTTTGCGCCGCGCCGGACGGGGAGAACTGACTAAGGACTGAGCGACCCTGGCACGCCGTACGCCCGACGGTCCGCCGCCCGCGCCGACGGTGCAGCGGATTCGTCTCCGCTACACCAAGCGCGGCCGGCTCCGCTTCACCAGCCACCGTGACTTCCAGCGCGCCTTCGAGCGCGCCCTGCGCCGGTCCGCCGTTCCGATGGCCTACTCGGCGGGCTTCACCCCGCACCCGAAGGTGTCCTACGCCAACGCCGCCCCGACCGGGGTGGCGAGCGAGGCGGAGTACCTGGAGATCGGCCTGGCCGCCGCGCGCGACCCGGAGCAGCTGCGGGCGCAGCTGGACGAGTCGCTGCCGGACGGCCTGGACGTGATCGACGCGGTCGAGGTGCGCACGCCCAACTTCGTGGAGCGCCTGGAGGCCTCCGAGTGGCTGGTGCGCCTGGACGGCGTCGAGCCGGCCGAGGCCGCCGAGGCGGTCCGCGCGTTCCTCGCCGAGGAGAAGGTCGAGGTCGAGCGCCGGACCAAGAACGGCGTGCGGGTCTTCGACGCGCGCGGTGCGGTGGCGGCGCTCGTCGCCGTCGAGCCGCAGGTCGACGGCGGTGCGGACACGGCGGTCGGAAACGGCCGCGATGTTCGGACGGGCCGTCCCTGTGCGATACTGCGCCTGGTAGTACGACACGCCACACCCGCCGTACGACCCGACGACGTATTGTCCGGTCTCCGTGCGACGGCCGACCTGGCGCCGCCGGTCCCCGCAGAGGTGACCAGGCTGGCGCAGGGGCCGCTCGACGAGGAGTCCGGCACGGTGACCGACCCGCTGGCGCTCGACCGCGCCGCGGCCCCGGCCGGCTGAGAAACGGCCGGCAGGCCGCGCGCTACCGCGTCCGCCTAGGGGGCGGAGGCCGGGTCCAGTGCCTCACTGGACCCGACGGTCCTCCAGGGTTGCCGCGGCTCCCCAGGGGAGCGAGCGTCGTCGCAGCACAGGCCGGCCACTCGGGGCCCGCCGACCACGACGGTCGGTGGGCTCGGGACCCCGTCCGGGAGCCACCCGGGGTTGGGGGACGGCTCAGCTTGGGAAAAACTCAGAAGACTGGTCAGACCAGAAGACTTTCGACACCCCGCGCAACGCGGGGCGCCGAGCGAGACTACGAGCCCCTGTGCGGCCTCGCGTCCGCACGGCGGCACCGTCAAAGGGTCCGGCCCGAGCATCCTCGCGATGCCGGCCGCCCACTGGTGCCGTGCCGTGCCCGGATGTGGAGCCCGGGGGCCTGACGGGAGATCCACCCGCATGCTCGATAACACCGATCCGCAGCAGACTGCGGCCACGGAACAGAACGAAACCGCCGCGACCGGTGGTGAGGGCGCGTCCGCCGCGCCGCCGCGCCGTCGCCGCCGGGCGGTGTCCCGCCCGGCGGGCACCCCGCAGGGTGCGGCCGCCGAGACGGCCGAGACGGTGGTCCCGGTCGAGCCGACGGCCGTTGCGGCCGAGGCGCCCGCCGAGGCGGCGCCGGCGGCCGAGAAGCCGGTCCGGGCCCGCCGGACCCGCAAGCGTGCCGAGGCTCCGGCCGGCGCTCCGGAGGAGACCGCGATCGTGGTCACCGCACCGGAGGCCGAGGCGAAGGCCACGGAGACGAAGACCACGGAGGCGAAGGCCGAGGAGAAGGCGGAGAAGCCCGTTCGGGCCCGTCGGACCCGCAAGAAGGCCGAGGCCCCGGTCGAGGAGCCGGTGGCCGCCGCCCCCGCCCCGGTCGTCGAGCCGGTCGTGGAGCCGGTCGCCGAGCCGGTGGCCGAGGAGGCCCCGGCCGCTCCGGCCCGCCGCCCGCGCCGCCGTCGCGTGGTCGAGGCCGCGCCGGTGGTCGAGGCCCCGGCGGAGGAGCCGGTGGCCGAGGAGCCCGCCGTCGAGGAGGAGCCCGCCGAGGAGGAGGCCGTCGAGGCCGTCGCCGAGGCCCCGGTCGCTGCCGAGCCGGTCGCCGCCCCCGCCCCGGCCGCCGAGGCCGAGCCGCACCACCGGGTGCGCCGCCGCGCCGTGCGCCCGGCCACCGCGGTCTTCCAGGCCCCGGTGTTCCAGGAGCCCGCCCCCTACGTCGCGCCCGCCGCGCCGCAGCAGCCCGCCGCCGCCCCGGCGCCGGTCGAGGCCCCGGCCGTCGAGGCCGAGCGCCAGGACGAGGACGAGTACGAGTACAGCGGTGTCGGCCGCCGCCGCCGGGTCCGCACCCGGGTCGAGCCGAACCGTCGCAGGACGGCCGCCGAGGCGCCGGCCAAGGCCGCCCCGGCCAAGTCGGCCCCGGCCAAGGCCGCTGCGGTGAAGACCGCTCCGGTCAAGGCCGCTCCGGTGAAGGCCGCTCCGGTCGAGGTCCCGGTCGTCGAGGAGCCCGTCGTGGAGGCCCCCGTCGCCGGTCCGGAGGCCGAGGACGAGTGGGAGGACGGCCGTCCGTCCCGCCGCCGCCGTCGGGGCGGCCGTCGCCGCCGCCGTGGCGAGGCCGAGGACTTCGAGGCCGCCGAGGCCGTCGAGACCGAGCAGCCCGCCGCCGAGGAGTCGACCCGGGCCGTCGCCGACGAGGACGACGAGGACGACGACGACCTGGCCGCCGGCCTGTCCTCGTCGCGCCGCCGTCGCCGCCGTCGCCGCCGCAGCGGTGAGGCCGGCGCCGTCGAGGCCGCCGAGACCACCGAGGACGGCGTCCGCACGGTGGTGAAGGTGCGCGAGCCGCGCCGCCGCTCCACCGAGCCGTCCTTCGACCCGGACGAGGTGCAGTCCATCAAGGGCTCGACCCGTCTGGAGGCGAAGAAGCAGCGCCGCCGCGAGGGCCGCGAGCTGGGCCGCCGCCGGGTGCCGATCATCACCGAGGCCGAGTTCCTGGCCCGCCGGGAGTCGGTCGAGCGCGTCATGGTGGTGCGCCAGAACGGCCAGCGCACCCAGATCGGCGTGCTGGAGGACGGCGTGCTGGTCGAGCACTACGTCAACAAGGAGCAGGCCACCTCGTACGTCGGCAACGTCTACCTGGGCAAGGTCCAGAACGTGCTGCCGTCCATGGAGGCCGCGTTCGTCGACATCGGCAAGGGCCGCAACGCGGTGCTGTACGCCGGTGAGGTCAACTTCGGTGCGCTGGGCCACGGCGGCCCGCGCCGGATCGAGTCGGTGCTCAAGTCCGGCCAGTCCGTGCTGGTCCAGGTCTCCAAGGACCCGATCGGCCACAAGGGCGCCCGCCTGACCAGCCAGATCTCGCTGCCCGGCCGCTACCTGGTGTACGTGCCCGAGGGCTCGATGACCGGCATCTCGCGCAAGCTGCCCGAGAACGAGCGGGCCCGCCTCAAGCAGATCCTCAAGAAGATCGTCCCGGACGACGCGGGCGTGATCGTGCGCACCGCCGCCGAGGGCGCCTCCGAGGAGGAGCTGACCCGCGACGTCCAGCGCCTCCAGCAGCAGTGGGAGGACATCCAGAAGAAGGCCGCGACCGGCAACGCCCCGGCGCTGCTGTACGGCGAGCCGGACATGACCGTCCGGGTCGTCCGCGACATCTTCAACGAGGACTTCACCAAGGTCATCGTCTCCGGCGACGAGGCGTGGAAGACCATCCACGAGTACGTCTCCAACGTGGCGCCGGACCTCGCCGAGCGGCTCCAGCGGTGGACCTCCGAGGTGGACGTGTTCGCCACCTACCGGATCGACGAGCAGCTGATGAAGGCGCTGGACCGCAAGGTCTGGCTGCCCAGCGGCGGTTCGCTGGTGATCGACCGCACCGAGGCGATGATCGTCATCGACGTCAACACCGGGAAGTTCGTCGGCCAGGGCGGCAACCTGGAGGAGACGGTCACCCGGAACAACATCGAGGCGGCCGAGGAGATCGTGCGCCAGCTGCGGCTGCGCGACCTCGGCGGCATCATCGTGATCGACTTCATCGACATGGTCCTGGAGTCCAACCGCGACCTGGTGCTGCGCCGGCTGCTGGAGTGCCTGGGCCGGGACCGGACCAAGCACCAGGTGGCCGAGGTCACCTCGCTGGGCCTGGTCCAGATGACCCGCAAGCGGGTCGGCCAGGGCCTGCTGGAGTCCTTCTCCGAGGCCTGCGTGCACTGCAACGGCCGCGGCGTGATCGTGCACATGGAGCAGCCGAGCGCCCACGTCCACGCCCCGGCGGCCACCGCCGTCGAGGCGGGCCCGGGCAGCGGCAAGCGCCGTCGCCGGGGCAAGGGCGGCGCGGGCCACGAGGAGCCGCAGGCCGTCGAGGCCGGGTCGGTGGCCGAGGCCGTCACCGAGGCGTTCGAGGAGCCCGCCGAGCCGGTGCGCGAGGAGATCGAGGGCCAGCTGGCCCTGGAGGTCCCGGGCGTCGAGGCCCCGGCCGTCGGGACCGTGGTGGTCGAGACGCCGAAGGCCGTGGAGGTGGAGGCCCCGGTGGCCGAGGCCCCCGCCGCCGCTCCGGCCGGCCGTCCGCGCCGCCGCGCGGTGCGCAAGGCGACGGCTCCGGCCGGTGCCCCGCAGGCCGCCGAGATCGTGGTGCTGCAGGCGAAGGCCGACGCGGCCCTGGAGGCGGCCCTGGCCGCCGCCGCCCCGGCCGCCGAGCCGGCGGTCGAGGTCGTGGCCGAGCCCGTCGCGGAGGTGGCCCCGGAGGCCGCCGCCGGGACCGCCGTCGCGGAGACCGAGGTCGTCGAGACCCCGGCCGCGGAGGAGGCCCCCGCCGAGGAGGCGTCGGCCGAGGAGGCCCCGGCGCCGAAGAAGCGGGCCGCCCGCAAGACCGCCGCGAAGAAGACCGCCGCCAAGAAGACCACCACGGCGGCCAAGAAGACCACCGCCCGCAAGACCGCGACCAAGCGGACGAGCGCGGCGGCCAAGAAGGCCGCGGCCGCCGAGGGTGATACGGCGTCCGAGTAGTGCCCACGCCGGGGGCGGGAGTCCTTCCCGCCCCCGGTCGTACCGGCCGGTTTGCCCCCTGGGCGGCCGGTCCGTATTCTTGACCATCGGCGTGTCTACGCCGCGCTCCCGAGCACATCACCTCTCCGAGAGCACCGCGCCCCGTGCGCGCGCGTTCGGAGGGAGGCCCCTGTGTCCGTACCCAGGTGGCTGGCGTCGGGAGTTCCGACCGAGTTGGGAAAGTAGGTACCGCATGTACGCGATCGTTCGCGCAGGCGGCCGCCAGCACAAGGTCGCCATCGGCGACGTGCTGGAGATCGACCGTATCGAGGCCAAGCCGGGTGACTCGGTGGAGTTCTCGACCATCCTGGTCGTCGACGGTGACGCCGTCACCTCCGACCCGTGGGTCCTGGCCGGCGTGAAGGCTCACGCCGAGGTGGTCGACCAGACCAAGGGCGACAAGATCGTCATCCTGCGCTACAAGAACAAGACCGGCTACCGCCGTCGTCAGGGTCACCGTCAGAAGCACACCGCGGTGCGCATCACCAGCATCGACTCGGTCAGCAAGTAAGGGGATAGCGAAAAATGGCACACAAGAAGGGCGCAAGCTCTACTCGTAACGGCCGTGACTCGAACGCCCAGCGCCTCGGCGTGAAGCGCTTCGGTGGCCAGGTCGTCTCGGCCGGCGAGATCCTCGTCCGCCAGCGTGGCACCCACTTCCACCCGGGTGCCGGTGTCGGCCGTGGTGGCGACGACACCCTGTTCGCGCTGACCGCCGGTGCGGTGCAGTTCGGCAACCGTCGCGGCCGCAAGGTCGTCAACATCGTGGCCGTCGAGGCCTGAGTCCGAACGGACTCCCGAGTCTGACAGGACTCACACTGAAGGGTGGGCCGGAATTCTCCGGTCCACCCTTCGCGCTTTACGCAGAAGAACCCTTCCCCGTACTGGAGGCACAACCATGACCACCTTCGTGGACCGCGTCGAACTGCACGTCGCCGCGGGTAACGGAGGCCACGGCTGCGCCTCCGTTCACCGTGAGAAGTTCAAGCCGCTCGGCGGACCGGACGGGGGGAACGGCGGTGAGGGCGGCAGTGTCATCCTGACCGTGGACGCGCAGGTCACCACCCTGCTCGAGTACCACCACTCGCCCAAGCGCAAGGCCACCAACGGCAAGCCGGGCGCGGGCGGCAACCGCACCGGCGCCGAGGGCTCCGACCTCGTCCTGCTGGTGCCGGACGGCACCGTGGTGCTGGACCGCCAGGGCAACGTGCTCGCCGACCTGGTCGGCCACGGCACCAGCTTCGTCGCCGCCCAGGGCGGCCGCGGCGGCCTCGGCAACGCCGCGCTCTCCTCGGCCCGCCGCAAGGCGCCCGGCTTCGCGCTGCTCGGCGAGCCCGGCGAGGCCCGCGACATCGTGATGGAGCTCAAGTCCGTCGCCGACGTGGCGCTGGTCGGCTACCCGAGCGCCGGCAAGTCCTCGCTGATCTCGGTGCTCTCCGCCGCCAAGCCGAAGATCGCGGACTACCCGTTCACCACCCTGATCCCCAACCTCGGCGTGGTCACCGCGGGCGAAACCGTCTACACCATCGCCGACGTGCCCGGCCTGATCCCGGGCGCCAGCCAGGGCCGGGGCCTGGGCCTGGAGTTCCTGCGGCACGTCGAGCGCTGCTCGGTGCTGGTGCACGTGCTGGACTGCGCCACCCTGGAGCCCGGCCGCGACCCGCTGACCGACCTGGAGACCATCGAGGCCGAGCTCGCCGAGTACGGCGGTCTGGAGGACCGCCCGCGCCTGGTCGCGCTCAACAAGGTGGACGTCCCGGACGGCCAGGACATCGCCGACCTGACCCGTGCCTCGCTGGAGGAGCGCGGCTACCAGGTGTACGAGGTCTCCGCCGCCTCCCGCAAGGGCCTGCGCGAGCTGAGCTTCGCGGTGGCGAAGATCGTCGCCGAGGCGCGCGCCGCCAAGCCGGCCGAGGAGTCCACCCGGATCGTGATCCGGCCCACGGCCGTCGACGACGAGGGCTTCACCATCGAGGAGGAGGACGGCTCCTACCGCATCCGCGGCGTCAAGCCGGAGCGCTGGGTCCGCCAGACCGACTTCAGCAACGACGAGGCCGTCGGCTACCTGGCCGACCGGCTGGCCCGCCTCGGCATCGAGGACCGGCTGTGGAAGGTCGGCGCTCGCGAGGGCGACACCGTCATCATCGGCCCGGAGGAGAACGCCGTCGTCTTCGACTGGGAGCCGACCATGGCCGCCGGCGCCGAGATGCTCGGTCGCCGCGGTGAGGACCACCGGATGGAGACCCAGCGCCCGGCGGTCGACCGCCGCCGCGAGAAGCAGAAGGGCCGGGACGCGGCCGAGGCCGAGTACCTCGCCTTCGAGGCGCTCTCCAGTGGCCGGCAGGCCGCGATCGAGGACGACGAGGAGCACTGAGTCGACCCCGCCGCGCAGCGGACGGCCCCGCCACCTGTCGAGGTGGCGGGGCCGTCCGCTGTGTTCCGGCATGACGCGCCGTCACCTCGCCCGAGAGGTCCGGAGCTTGAGCGGGGCCGGTCCAGCCGGTGAAACCCCCTGGGGGTGACCTGCGCGGATCGCGTAGATTTCGGCCATGGCGGCCGGGCCGGGCCCCGCCGCACCCGCACCACACCGGAAGGGCGTACAGCGAGATGAGCGAGGACTCACTGCGGGAGGAGGTGCTGACCGCACGGCGGATCGTGGTCAAGGTCGGCTCCTCCTCACTCACCACGGCGGCCGGCGGCCTGGACGCCGACCGGGTGGACGCCCTGGTGGACGCGCTCGCCAAGGCGCGCAGCCGCCCGGAGCCGCCGGAGGTGGTGCTCGTCTCCTCCGGTGCCATCGCCGCCGGGCTCGCCCCGCTCGGTCTGGACAAGCGGCCCAAGGACCTGGCCCGCCAGCAGGCCGCGGCCAGCGTCGGCCAGGGGCTGCTGGTCGCGCGGTACACCGCCTCCTTCGCCCGGTACGGCATCCGGGTCGGCCAGGTACTGCTCACCGCCGAGGACGCCAGCCGCCGCGCCCACTACCGCAACGCCTACCGGACACTGGACCAGCTGCTGGCGATGGGCGCGATGCCGGTCGTCAACGAGAACGACACCGTCGCCACCGCCGAAATCAAGTTCGGCGACAACGACCGGCTCGCCGCGCTGGTCGCCCACCTGGTCCGGGCCGACCTGCTGGTGCTGCTCTCCGACGTGGACGGCCTCTACGACGGCGACCCGTCCCGGCCCGGCACCAGCCGGATCGCCGAGGTGAGCGGCCCGCACGACCTCGACGGCATCCAGATCGGCAGTGCCGGCAAGGCGGGCGTGGGCACCGGCGGCATGGTCACCAAGGTGGAGGCGGCCCGGATCGCCACCGGCGCGGGCATCCCGGTGGTGCTCACCGCCGCCAGCCACGCCGCCGACGCGCTGGCCGGGCGGCCCACCGGCACGCTCTTCCGGCGCACCGGCAGCCGCACCTCCGACCGGATGCTCTGGCTGGCCCACGCCAGCAGCCCGCGCGGTGCCCTGCACCTGGACGCGGGCGCGGTCGAGGCGGTCGTCTCCGGCGGCGCCTCGCTGCTGCCCGCCGGGGTGACCAAGGTCGACGGGGACTTCGCCGCGGGTGATCCGGTGGACCTTCTTGCCGAAAACGGCCACATCGTGGCCCGCGGACTGGTCAACTTTGATGCGAGGGAGTTGCCCCGCCTGCTCGGCCGGTCCACCCGCGACCTGGCCCAGGAGTTCGGCGCCGGGTACGAGCGCGAGGTCGTCCACCGCGACGACCTGGTCGTTCTGCACGGCTGACCGGCCGTACGGCCGGCAGCGGCCGGACGGCGCGGCGCGGTCGGCGGGCCGCTCCGTACGGGAGCGGACCGGCCGCGGGCGAGGAGGGGCGCAGCCGTACCGGTCGGCCGGGGGCCGGCGGGCCGGTACGGGACGACACGAGATCGCCGAACAGGAGGCCGCCGGTGGAACGCAGGCGCGAGGCAGCGCTGACCGGAGGGACGGCGGGCCGGCGGCTGACCAGCATCGACGGCGGACGCGGGGACGGCCCCGCCGAGCCGGCCGGTCCGCCGTCGCAGGGGCCCGGCGGGGTGCGCCGGCTGCGGCCGCAGCGCGCGCAGGCGGCGGATCCGCCGAGCGTGCCGGAGCAGGCCCGGCTGTGGCACGTGGTGCTGAGCGTGGCCGGGCAGACCACCCCGCTGTCCGCGCTGCGGGCCTCGCTGGAGCGGCTGGCGCACGACCACTCGTTCTTCCTGACCGCCCGCTACGCGGCCGACCACGCCGAGATCCGCTACTGGGAGCAGGCCCGGGACCTGCACGACGCGGCGGCGATAGCGCTGCGGCTGTGGGGCGAGCACAAGGTGACCGCGAGCCTGCCGCCGTGGGAGATCGTCGGGCTGGAAGTGGTCGACCGGGCGACGTACCGCAAGCGGGTCGCCGAGGGCTTCGGCGATCCGCCGCCGCACCTGGGCGGGGTGCACCCGTACTGAGGGCGGGGTGCGGCCGTACCGATGGTGGGGTACGCCCGTGCTGAGGGCGGGGCGCGGCCGTACCGATGGTGGGTGCGCCCGTACCGAGGGCGCGCGGAGCCGTCCGGGCGCCGTCTCACCGGGCGAAATGACGGCTCGGCGGCGCGGGGGCAGTCGCTACCCTTGGCGGCATGACCAACGACCTCGCCACCGCCGACAGCCCCGTCCTCGCCGTAGCGCGCCGTGCCCGGGAGGCGGCCGCCGCGCTCGCCCCGCTGCCGCGCCGGGCCAAGGACGCCGCGCTGCTGGCGATCGCGGACGCGCTGGTCGCCCGCAGCGCCGAGATCGTCGCCGCCAACGCCGAGGACGTGGCCCGGGCCCGCGCGGCGGGGACGGCCGAGTCGGTGGTCGACCGGCTGAGCCTGACCGGCGAGCGGATCGCCGCGATCGCCTCGGACGTGCGCGACGTGGCCGGCCTGGCCGACCCGGTCGGCGAGGTGGTGCGCGGCTACACCCTGCCGAACGGCCTGGACGTGCGTCAGGTGCGGGTGCCGCTCGGCGTGGTCGGCATCATCTACGAGGCCCGGCCGAACGTCACCGTGGACGCCGCCGCGCTCTGCCTCAAGTCCGGCAACGCGGTGCTGCTGCGCGGCTCCTCCTCCGCCTACCGCTCCAACACCGCGCTGGTCGCCGTCCTGCGGGACGCCGTCGTCGCGGCCGGGCTGCCGGCCGACGTCATCCAGCTCGTCCCGGGGGAGAGCCGGGACTCGGTGCAGGAGCTGATGCGCGCCCGCGGCCTGGTCGACGTGCTGATCCCGCGCGGCGGCGCCTCGCTGATCCGTACCGTGGTCGAGGGTTCGACCGTCCCGGTGATCGAGACCGGCACCGGCAACTGCCACGTGTACGTGGACGCCCGGACCGACCTGGCGATGGCCGTCGGCATCCTGCTGAACTCCAAGGCGCAGCGGGTCAGCGTCTGCAACTCCGCCGAGACGCTGCTGGTGCACCAGGACGTCGCGGACGCCTTCCTGCCGCTCGCGCTGGCCGCCCTGGCCGGGGCCGGGGTGACGGTGCACGGCGACGAGGCGGTGCTCAAGGCCGCCGAGGGCACCGGCGTCACCGCGGTGCCCGCCACCGACGAGGACTGGGGCGCCGAGTACCTCTCGTACGACCTGGCGGCGGCCGTGGTGCCCTCGCTGGACGCGGCCGTGGAGCACATCCGCCGCTGGTCCTCGGGCCACACCGAGGCGATCGTCACCACCTCGCAGGCCGCCGCCCGCCGGTTCACCCAGTTGGTGGACTCGACCACGGTGGCCGTCAACGCCTCCACCCGGTTCACCGACGGCGGTGAGTTCGGCTTCGGCGCGGAGATCGGCATCTCCACCCAGAAGCTGCACGCCCGCGGCCCGATGGGCCTGCCGGAGCTGACCAGCACCAAGTACATCGTCACTGGTGACGGGCACGTCCGCGGCGAGGAGACGCAGACCGTGGGCGGGGGCGCGGACGCCGAGTGAGGGCGGGGCGCGGGCGCCGAACGGGGCGCCGCGCGGGGCGGTCGTCACACGGGTGACGGACCAACTGCCGGGAGCCACAGACAAATCGCCCGGCCGGTAATACGCTGAATCCGTGGCTGAGGATGTGGGGGGCTTGCCGTACCCCGACGGCGCCGACCACGGTGGTGCGGACGACGAGTTCGCCACCGTGGTCTTCGATGAGGCCTTCGTCCGGTCCGCCGCCGTGCACGAGCCGACCGCCAAGGAGCGGCAGCTCGCCGCCGCCGAGGCGCGGTTCGAGCCGGACTCCGCGGGACCGGGCTGGAGCTATGACGTGCCGGCTGCGGACGGGCTTCCGCTGGAGCTGCGCCCGTACCCGAGCGGACTCGACGAGGACCACCTCTACCCCGACCCCTGGTCGGGCCCGGGCCGGGCGACCGGCCGCCGGGGCCGGCGGTGGGGGCGGCGCTACGACCCGGTGCGGGCCCGCGGACGGTACGTGGCCCAGCAGCGCTGGCACCGGCCGGTGGCCTGGGTGCTCGCCGTGATCATGGGCGTGAGCCTGGTGGCGGTGGCGGTCGCGGCCGTCTACCAGGGCGTGGGCGGCTCCTCGGGGGCGCCCCGGCGCCCGGAGTCCGGCAGCAGCAGCCCGGGCGCGGACCCGCGGTCGGTGCCGGCCGAGCCGTCACTGGCGGCGTCGACGCCCTAAGGGAGTGTCCGGGGGCGCACGCCCCGGGGCGGTGGTCACGGAGCGTTCCCGGCAATCTGCGCCGGGGCCCTCGTGGCGGGCCCGGTGTGCGCCTACCCTGGTGCTATGGGTGACCCGCGCGAGCCTCCTGAGGGTACGCCCGAGGGCGGTTCCGGCAATGAGGACGAGTTCCGGTCCGTCGTCTTCGACGAGTCGTTCGTCCGGGCTGCCCGGATCCAGGAACTGTCCGCCCGGGAGCGGCTCGCGGGCTCCTTCGGCAAGGCCACCCGGGCCCGGGTGCGGCTCGGGCCGCTGGGCAGCGTGCCGCGTCAGGCGCTGGCCCTGCTGCTGCTCATCCTGCTGGCCTTCGGGGCCGCGGTGTACTTCGGGGTGAACTCGCCCAAGGGGATCCCGGCCCGGCCGGAGGGCAGTCAACTGACCGTCAGCCTGGTCGCGTTGAGCCCGGCTTCGGCCGTGCGCCCGGTCGCCGACCCGGCGCACCCGTTCGCGGCGCTGCCGACCGGGTACGGCGACGGGGCGGCCGGACTGAACACCCCGAGCGGCGCGGGCACCGAGCACTTCAGCAAGGTCGAGGTGACCAAGGCCCTCGACACCGTGCAGCGCTACCTGGTCGCCTCCTCGCTGGCGCCGGCGGAGCTGGTCCAGGGCGCCACCACGGACGTGCGGGTCTTCGTCACGCCCGGTGAGCAGGCCCAGTTCGACGCGAGCGTCGCCCAGCCGGTGGACGACCGGCACCACGCGGTGACCGGCTGGATCGTCCGCTTCGACCCGGCGCAGGTCGCGCTGGCCTCCGACACCGTGAAGGTGGTCGGCGCGATGCGGGTCGACGAGTCGGACGGCGGCACGCTGCAGATCACCACCGACCACACCTTCGTCTACGCGTTGAAGCCCGCCGGCGCCCCGGCCGGCGCCCCGGTCACCCTGGAGACGGTGCGGCGCGAGCTGACCTTCCAGCTGGACCGGGTCGACCTGGGGCAGGCGCAGCTGCGGCTGGTGGACGCGGTGCTGCAGGCCGGTCCGGAGCCGTGCACCGCCTCGATGGCGGGCTTCCTGCAGCCGGTGCTGGCCACCGCGCAGGGCACCGCGGTGGCCGCGCCGACGCCGGTCGACCCGGGCAACCACGCGCGGCCGGCCTGGCAGGTGTGCGGGGTGCTGGCCGGGAGCTGAGCGGGGCGGGCGTCGGGGTGGTGGCGGCGTCGGGGGCGTCTTGGGCAGCGGGGCGGCGGGGCGGCGGCGGGGTGGCCGGTGACCCGGGCGGGGCACCGGCCGTCCCGTCGGAGGAGGCGGGGGAGAGGGCGGGGGCGGGGGTCAGCCGTCGGCGCGGTTCCCGGAGTCGCCGCGCTCCCCGGAGCCGTTGCGGGGGCCGGAGTCGTTGCGGCCGCCACCGGTGAAGGTGTCCCGCAGCTTGCCGCCGACCGTCGCGGCGCCGCCGGCCACGTCCCGCAGCAGGCCCATCAGCGGGTCCTTGCTCTCCTTCACCGAGGTCGTGTAGTGCTCGGCGGCGGCCTTCCACTGCTCGCCGACCGAGGTGTCCGGGTCGTCGGTGCGGCGCGGGTAGGCGCCGGCCAGGATCGAGCGGTACTCGTCGCTCTCCGCCCACTTCTTGAGCTGGGCGACCCGGACCACCGCGAACGGGTGGGTCTGCGGCAGCAGCTGGAGCAGCTTGAGCACGCCGTCGCGCAGGTCCCCGGCCTTCTCGTACTCCTCGGCCTGCTCCAGGAAGGCGTCGACGTTCATCTCGGCCAGGTTGTGCCCGCCGGCCAGCTTCATCAGGGCCCGCATGGACGCCTGGAGGTCCTGCCCGGCGAGCAGGCCGGCCCGGTCGCTGGACAGCTCGGCCTTGCGGAACCACTCCTTGAGCGCGGTGACGATGGCCATGATCGCCAGGTTGCCGAGCGGGACCCAGGCGATCCGGGTGGCGATGTTGGTGAGGATCATCAGCATCGTCCGGTAGACCGCGTGGCCGGACATCGCGTGGCCGACCTCGTGGCCGATGACGGAGCGCAGCTCCTCCTCGTCCAGCAGCTCTACCAGGCCGCTGGTGACCACGATGATCGGGGTGTCGATGCCGATGGTGAACGCGTTGACCGTCGGGTCCTGGCTGACGTACAGGTCGGGGACCTGCTCCAGGTCGAGCACGTAGGCGGCGTCGCGGACCATGCCGTACAGCTCGGGGAACTGGCGCTCGGAGGTCTTCACGGCGGTGGCCAGGAACATCAGCCGGATCGAGCGCTCGGAGACCAGCCCGGCGAGCTTGCGCAGGACGTCGTCGAAGCCGGAGAGCCGGCGCAGGGCGACCAGCGCCGAGCGGTCGGCGGGGTGCTCCCAGGCCCGGGTGGAGATCTCGGGGAAGCGCTGACGACGGCGGCTCGGTGCGTTCGCGGTCGTGTCGGTCATGGTCTGCGTACCTCCTGGTCGACGGCGGCCTCGGCGCAGCGCCCGGCCCCCCGCTGGTCTTCGCCGGCAGTGACTCGTCTGCAACGACTGCCTGTGCAACGTCCGCGGTTGCGTACTCGTCCCCGGGGGCGGGCCCGGGCACGGCCGCGGTGGCGGTGCGGCGGCGGCTTGGCGGCGGGTCGGTGGTGGGTCGGGCGCGGCGCGGGGGCCGGTGGGCGCTGCCGGTGTGAGGCGGGTTTACCCTGAATGCCCTGGAGAACCGAGACCGGACCCGGCCGCGGTACCGAGCAGTTCGAGGAGTCCCTCAGATGTCCACCGAAGCGCTGGTCAGCCTGGCCGCACCCATCTCCGACGAGGCCGGCCCGGGCCTGTTCCTGCGGATCATCGTGATCGCCTCCTTCGTCGGGATCGGCCTGCTGGTCTGGATCATGGCCCGCGCCTTCCGGGGCCAGTAGACGCCGCGTCCCCCTCGGTTCGCTCACGCCCGGTCAGCGGCGGTGGGCCGCCGAGCGGTTGCCGTGTAACCCCCCGTACGATGACGGCTGGGCCCTCACCGGCCCGGAACCACCCCCAGGTCCGTCACCGAGCCGAGAAGGTCCCGCCGACCATGAGCACTGCTGCCGCACTCCCCGCCCTGAACCTCCTCGCCGAGGGGGGCAACCACGACAGCCTCAACCCGCTGCTGACGGGTGGCGCCGCGCTGTTCATCCTGGTTCTCCTGCTCTTCATCACCACCCGCTTCAACCGGGACCGCTGAGCTCCGTCCCGGGACCGCTCGGGGAGCGTCCGGCCGGTGCGCCGGCCGCTCCCTCACGCATCTGCGGACAACCCCCACACGGGCGTTCCCGCACCGCAACGGGCGTCGCGTAAGGTGTGGCGGCATGGGAGAGCAGGCCGGGAATCCCGGCGGACCGGAACCGGTGAAGAAGCGCCTCGGGGTGATGGGCGGCACCTTCGACCCGATCCACCACGGCCACCTGGTCGCCGCGAGCGAGGTGGCGAGCGCGTTCCACCTGGACGAGGTGATCTTCGTCCCGACCGGTGAGCCGTGGCAGAAGAGCGACCGCCAGGTCACCCCGGCCGAGGACCGCTACCTGATGACGGTCATCGCCACCGCCGAGAACCCGCAGTTCTCGGTGAGCCGGATCGACATCGACCGCGAGGGCCCGACCTACACCGTCGACACCCTGCGCGACCTGCACTCCCTGCACCCGGCCGCGGACCTCTTCTTCATCACCGGCGCCGACGCGCTGGCCCAGATCCTGTCCTGGCACGACTCGGACGAACTCTTCTCGCTGGCCCACTTCATCGGTTGCACCCGTCCGGGGCACACTCTGTCGGACGCCGGGCTTCCGGTGGGCGGGGTCTCCCTGGTGGAGGTCCCGGCGTTGGCCATCTCCTCCACGGACTGCCGCAACCGGGTCGCCAAGGGCGAGCCGGTCTGGTACCTCGTCCCGGACGGGGTGGTCCGCTACATCGACAAGCGGGCGCTCTACGCGCCGCACGGGACCTGAGCCAGGAGCGGGCGTGACCGATCGCAGCGGTAACGGCAGCGGCAACGGCGGGCAGCCGCAGGAGTGGTCCACCGGCCAGTACCAGCAGCCGTACCAGCAGTCGTACCAGGGCCAGGGCCAGGGCGAGGGGCACCCGCAGGGGCAGCAGCAGCCCCCGGCGTACGGGCAGCAGTACGAGGAGCAGCCGTACGGGCCTCAGACGTACGACCAGTACGGGCAGCCGGTGTACGGGCAGGGCTCGTACGGCGGGCAGCAGGCCCAGGCCCAGGCCCAGGGCTACCAGCAGGGCGGCCAGCAGGGCGGGCAGTTCCCGCAGCAGCAGTCGTACGGGCAGCAGGGGTACGAGCCGCAGCCGTACGAGCCGCCGACGTACGACCAGTACGGGCAGCCGGTGTACGGGCAGGACTCGTACGGGGGCTACCAGCAGCAGGGGTACCAGGCGTACCAGCAGCAGCCGTACCAGGCCGCGCCGGCCGCGCCGGCCGGGCCGGTGGTCGCCGAGCCGCAGCCGACCGTGCCGCAGCCGTCCGCCCCGGCGGGGCCTGCCGCCGTGCCGCCGCCGCGCCGCCGGACCCCCCGGCCGGGTGCGGAGGCCGCCCCGGCCGCGCAGGCCGCGCCCTCCGAGCAGGTGGCCGGGGCCCGTCCCGGCAAGGCCGGCAGCCGGGCGCCCAAGGACTCCTACCAGACGGGCGAGTTCACCTTCGTCGACGAGGAGGCGGAGGAGTCCGAGGACGTCATCGACTGGTTGAAGTTCGCCGAGTCCCGCAGCGAGGTGCGCGCCGAGCGCCGCCGCAAGCTCAAGAACCGGCTGGTCGGCCTCGGCGTGGTGCTGGCGCTCGCGGCCGGCGGCGTCGGCGGCTACCTGTGGTTCACCGGGGACAAGCCGACCGCGGCCGCCGCGGCGGGCGGGCGGCAGGTCAACGTCGTCCACCTGCGCGACCTCCAGGGCAAGGTGTCCAGCGCGCTGCTGGTCGACGACGCCTCCGGGCACAAGGGCACGGTGCTGCTGCTGCCCGACGTGCTGCGGCTGCCCGGCCCGGGTGACCCGCCGGTGACCACGGTCGGCCAGGCCATGGACGCGATCGGCGCCTCGGCGACCCGCGACGGCCTGTCCACCGTGCTCGGCGCCCCGGTGGCCGGCACCTGGCGGCTGGACACCCCGTACCTGGAACTGCTGGTCTCCCAGCTCGGCGGCGTCCGGGTGGACACCAACGCCGAGACCCGCGAGGGCGGCAAGCCGGACGGCAAGCAGCTCTCCCCGGCGGGCAAGAACACCCTGCTCAGCGGGAAGGCCGCGGTCGCCTACGCCACCCTCCAGGCGCCCGGCGAGAACCGGGACGCCCAGCTGGCCCGGTTCGGCCAGGTCATGGACGCCGTGGTGCGCACCATGCCGACCACGTTCAAGGACGCCAAGGACGACGTGCACCGGATGAACGCGGTGCTCGACCCCTCGCTGCCCGAGGACGCCCTGGCCGGCGTGCTCACCCAGCTCGCCCAGCAGGCCAAGGACGGCCACTTCGGCACCACCGCGCTGACCGTCAAGCCCGACGGCACCCTGGACGAGGCGACCGCCGGCAAGCAGGTCAAGGACGTGCTCGGCGGCACCGTGAAGTCCGCGGCGGCCGGCGACGCCCCCGCCCGGGTCTCGGTCCAGGACGCCTCCGGCAACGACGCGGCGGGCGCCGCGGCGCAGGTCCAGATCGTCAACTCGGGCCTGACGTTCATCCCGGGCGGCGCCAAGACCGCGCCGCAGGCCACCAGTGAGATCCGCTACACCGACGACGCCCGGCAGGGCGCGGCGAAGTCCCTGGCGACCAGCCTGGGGCTGCCGGACACGGCGGTGAAGAAGGTCGGCGACGCCCAGAACGCGGACCTGGTGGTCGTGCTCGGCAAGGACTACCAGCCGCCGAAGACCCAGTAGCGGACCGGCTCCGGCACCTCGCCCGCCCCGCGGCCCCGGAAATGCGTTCCGAGGCCGCGGGGACGGCGTGAGATCCTGGAAGG
Source organism: Kitasatospora sp. NPDC059160 (assembly GCF_042755465.1). Lineage (NCBI taxonomy): Bacteria > Bacillati > Actinomycetota > Actinomycetes > Kitasatosporales > Streptomycetaceae > Kitasatospora > Kitasatospora sp. NPDC059160. Next base: position 42,028 of record NZ_JBHZCN010000066.1, read on the forward strand.
CGACCCCTGCCGCCGTGCCGGGGCCGTCCCACGCCGCCGAGCCGGAAGAACACCGTGACCGTCACCGACCACAGCCAGCAGCTCATCAACGTCGCCGCCCAGGCGGCGGCCGACAAGCTCGCGCACAACATCATCGCCTTCGACGTCAGCGAGGTGCTGTCGATCACCGACGCCTTCCTGATCGCCTCCGCGAACAACGACCGCCAGGTCCGCTCGATCGCCGAGGAGATCGAGGACCAGCTGCGCGAGCAGCTGGACATCAAGCCGGTGCGCCGCGAGGGCGAGCGCGAGGGCCGCTGGATCCTGCTCGACTACCTGGACATCGTCGTGCACGTCCAGCACTCCGAGGAGCGCTCCTTCTACTCGCTGGACCGCCTCTGGAAGGACTGCCCCGAGCTGCCGCTGCCCGAGGACGCCGTGGAGTCGCGCAACCGCCCCGACGCGATCACCGACGACGCCGGCAACGCCGTCGCCCCGGCCGACGACTTCGGCAAGCCCGAGGACCTGCACTGAGCAGGGATGCGCGCGGCCCGCGCGTCGTCTTCTGGCGGCACGGCCAGACCTCCTGGAACCTCGAATCGCGCTTCCAGGGCACCACGGACATCGACCTGACCGGCCAGGGCGTGCTGCAGGCCCAGCGGGCGGCCCGGCTGCTCTCCGGCCTGCACCCCGACCTGCTGATCTCCTCGGACCTCAAGCGCGCCCGGCGCACCGCCGACGAGCTGGCCCGGGTCACCGGACTGGACGTGCAGCACCACGAGGGGCTGCGGGAGACCTACGCGGGCTCCTGGCAGGGCCTGACCAACGCCGAGATCCGTGAGCGCCACCCGGAGGAGTACGCGGCCTGGGCGGCCGGGGAGCCGGTGCGCCGCGGTGGCGGCGAGCTGTCCACCGAGGTCGCCGACCGCTCGGTGCCGGTGGTGCTGGAGGCGGTCGCCAAGCTGCCGGAGAACGGCACCCTGGTCGTGGTCAGCCACGGCGGCACCATCCGGACCATGCTCGGGCGGCTGCTGGGACTGGAGCCTCCCGTGTGGGAGTGCTTCGGCGGGCTGTCCAACTGCTGCTGGTCGGTGCTCGGCAGGGGGGCGCGCGGTTGGCGTCTGCTGGAGCACAACGCGGGCACGCTCCCGCAGCCGGTGATCGGCGACGACACCTGACGGCACTCGGCACCTGACGGCACTCGGCGACGGGGGCTTCGAGGGGCCCGGAAGGAGCGGATTTCGCAGTTCCGGGCCTGACCAGCTAGAGTCTTCCTCGTTCGCAGGGAAGGAACGCGGCCCGGAAGGGAAGCGGGAGATCCGGCGAGTGCGGGGCTATAGCTCAGTTGGTAGAGCGCTTGCATGGCATGCAAGAGGTCTGGGGTTCAATTCCCCATAGCTCCACTCCGCATCGGCGGTCGTGGAAATCGGAGTTCCGGAGCCAGGTCGCCAGTGTCGCGGGGCTATAGCTCAGTTGGTAGAGCGCTTGCATGGCATGCAAGAGGTCTGGGGTTCAATTCCCCATAGCTCCACAGTGGTTCGAGAGGCCGTCACCTGAGGGTGGCGGCCTTTCGTGCTTCCTGGAAGGGGATCGCGGGGTGGGGGCCCTCGGGTTCCTGTGCCCCGTACCCGCGCCCTGCTGTTCGCCCGGGTGCCGGCGGGGACGGTGCCAGGCGGCTCGGCTCGGCTCGGCTCGGGTCGGGTCGGGTCGGGTCGGCTCGGGGACCGGGGGCGCGGTGACCGGGGGTGCGGTGACCGGCCCGGGAAGCGGATTTCAGGAGCACCCCCAGGACCGTGTAAAGTAGTCGATGTCGCCGAGGGAAACCGGACGGAAACGACGGGAAACCCGGCGACATCGCAGGTCAAGGGGCTATAGCTCAGTTGGTAGAGCGCTTGCATGGCATGCAAGAGGTCTGGGGTTCAATTCCCCATAGCTCCACAGTGGTCAAGAGCCGCCTCCCGTTACGGGGGGCGGCTCTTCGCCGTTGTGTGCATGCCACCGGCGGACGGGAGGGAAAGACCGCTACCGTCGTGCCATGGCCGATCTGCAGCGAAGGCGGAACGAGGAGCTGGCCCGGATACTGCACCAGCTCGGCTGGAGTCCGGAACGGCTCGCCCGTGAGGTGAGCCTCGCCCTCCCGCCGGGCCTGGCGATCAGCTCCACTGCCCCGTACAAGTGGCGCGACCGCGGCATGGTGCCGCGCAGCCCGCACGACCAGACGGTCTGCGAGGTGCTCAGCCGCACCCTCGGCATAGCCGTCACCTACGAGCAGCTCTGGGGCCGCATGGGCGGCCACCGCGGCGCCAAGATCCTCTCGCCCCGGCTGCTCACCGACCCGTGGACCGCCGACACCGCCCAGACCGCGCTGCGCGAGGCCGCCACCGACGCCGGACCGGTCCGGCTCACCGACCTGTTCCGCAGCGCCGACCTCGACCACGCCGCCGAACGGCTCTCCTCACCGCCACCGCCGGTCGGCGGCGGCGAGGGCGCGCTGCGCGTCGACCCCACCCTGGCCGGCGAGCTCGGCCTCTCCTACCGCAGCAAGCAGCGCCTCGAACGCTCCTGCGGCGGCGGCCTCGTCCTCGGCCCCACCCGCGCCGAACTCGCCATGCTGGCAAAGCTCCTGGAGCTCGGCGCGTACGACGAACGACTCGGCCGCGAACTGTACGGCACCGCCAGCAGGCTGGCCCGGCTGGCCGGCTGGGCCGCGTTCGACCTCGGCCACGACGCGGCCGCCCAGCGGGCCTTCGTCGCCGCGCTGCGCGCCGCCCACGTCAGCGGCGACGTCCGGCTCGGGGTCGCCGGGCTCGGCGCGCTGGTGGCCCTCGCCACCCAGGGCAGCGGCGGGCGCGGCCTGGACGCCGTCACCGCGCTGCGCACCGCCCTGGACGCCCACGGGCCCGCACTCAGCCCCACCGGGCGGGCCCGCCAGTACGGCAGGATCGCCCGCGCCCACGGCCGCCGCGGCGAGGCCGACCAGGCCGAGGCGGCCGCCGCCCGGGCCTTCGCCGAGATCGACGGCGTCCCCGGCACCGAGGAGGCCCGGGCCGACCTCGCCGGGATGGTGGGGGAGGGGCGGCTGGCGCTCGGTCAGCACCGGATGGCGAAGGCCCTGCTCGCCGAGGCCGTCGCCGGGCTCGGGTCGGGGCGCGCCCGGTCCAAGGCGCTGCTGATGGTCCGGCTGGCCGAGACCCACCGGCGGCTCGGCGACCAGCGGGAGGCTGCCCGGACGGCGGGGCTGGCGCGCGCGCTCGCGGCGGGGATGCAGTCGGAGCGGCTGGCCCGGGCGCTGCGGGACTTCGAGGCGGCGGGGCTGCGGGACGGCGGGACGGCGCGGGCGGCTGCGCCGTAGGCGGTGGGGGTGGGCGGTTGGCCGTGGTTCGGCGGTCGGCGGTCGGCTGTGGGGGTGGGCGGCTGTGCGGCGGTCGGTGGCGCGGCGCGGTTGGCTGTGGGGGCCGCAGGGGCGCGGTGCCGCCGGTGGGACGGCCAGGAGAGCCCTGACCTGCTTGCGGTACCCTGAGCCCATGCGAACCGTGCGCCTGCTCCTTAGCCGGCCGCGCTGACCAGGACCGGCCGCGCCCTCGGGCGGTGCCGGAGTCGGCGTGGCGTCCCCTCCTGCGAGGGGATTTTTTGTTTTCCGCCCCCGCCCGCGCCGTGGGAGGGGTCCACGGTCGGCCGCGTCGCGGTTCGCCAACTGACACCGATGGAGCTTGAAGGACCATGAGCGAGACGACCCCTGCGTCCGGCGCGGCCGAGACCGCGACCGAGCCGTTCCGGTACAGCGCCGCGCTGGCGGCGGAGATCGAGTCCCGCTGGCAGGACATCTGGGAGAAGGAGGGCACCTTCCACGCCCCCAACCCCACCGGTGAGCTGGCCGACCCGGCCGCCGGCGACGTCGCCGCGAAGCCGCACAGCTTCATCATGGACATGTTCCCGTACCCCTCGGGCGCGGGCCTGCACGTCGGCCACCCGCTGGGCTACATCGCCACCGACGTCTTCGCCCGCTACCAGCGGATGACCGGCCACAACGTGCTGCACACGCTGGGCTACGACGCCTTCGGCCTGCCCGCCGAGCAGTACGCGGTGCAGACCGGCACCCACCCGCGGGTCTCCACCGAGGCCAACATCGCCAACATGCGCCACCAGCTGCGCCGGCTGGGCCTGGGCCACGACCCGCGCCGCTCGATCTCCACGATCGACCCGGACTACTACCGCTGGACGCAGTGGATCTTCCTGCAGATCTTCAACTCCTGGTACGACGAGGCGGCCGGCAAGGCCCGCCCGATCGCCGAGCTGGTCGCCCGGTTCGAGTCCGGCGAGCGTGAGGTGCCGGGCGGCCGCGCCTGGGCCGAACTGACCGCCGGTGAGCGCGACGAGGTGCTGGGCGAGTACCGCCTGGCGTACGCCAAGGAGGTGCCGGTCAACTGGTGCCCGGGCCTGGGCACCGTGCTGGCCAACGAGGAGGTCACCGCGGACGGCCGCTCCGAGCGCGGCAACTTCCCGGTGTTCAAGTCCAACCTGCGCCAGTGGATGATGCGCATCACCGCGTACTCCGACCGCCTGATCGCCGACCTGGACCTGCTGGACTGGCCCGAGGCCATCAAGCTGCAGCAGCGCAACTGGATCGGCCGCTCCGAGGGCGCCCGGGTCGACTTCGCGGTCGACGGCGGGAAGATCACCGTCTTCACCACCCGGCCCGACACCCTGTTCGGCGCCACCTACATGGTGCTGGCGCCCGAGCACGACCTGGTCGACTCGATCGTGCCCGCCGCCTGGCCGGAGGGCGTGCCCGCCGAGTGGACCGGCGGCGCCGCCACCCCCGCCGAGGCCGTCGCCGCCTACCGGGCCACCGCCGCCGCCAAGTCGGACGTCGAGCGCCAGGTCGAGGCCAAGGTCAAGACCGGCGTCTTCACCGGCGCCTACGCCGTCAACCCGGTCAGCGGCGCGTCCGTCCCGGTGTTCATCGCCGACTACGTGCTGATGGGCTACGGCACCGGCGCCATCATGGCCGTCCCCGCCCACGACCACCGCGACTTCGCCTTCGCCCGCGCCTTCGCGCTGCCGATGCGCTGCGTCGTCGAGCCCACCGACGGGCGCGGCTCGGACCCGGCGGAGTGGGACGACGCCTTCGACACCTACGACTCGGTCATCGTCAACTCGGTGCGCTCCGAGGGTGATTCGGCGCAGTCTGGGTCCCGGTCCTCGTCGCTGTCCCTGGACGGGCTGAGCGTGGTCGACGCCAAGGCCGCCGCCACCGCCTGGCTGGCCGAGCGCGGCATCGGCGAGGGCACCGTCAACTACCGCCTGCGCGACTGGCTGTTCAGCCGCCAGCGGTACTGGGGCGAGCCGTTCCCGATCGTCTACGACGAGGACGGCGTGATGCACGCGCTGCCCGAGTCGATGCTGCCGGTCGAGGTCCCCGAGGTCGACGACTACTCGCCGCGCACCTACGACGCGTTCGACTCGGCCTCCTCGCCGGAGACCCCGCTGTCCCGCAACGAGGACTGGGTCAACGTCGAGCTGGACCTGGGCGACGGCGTCCGCAGCTACCGCCGCGAGACCAACACCATGCCCAACTGGGCGGGTTCCTGCTGGTACGACCTGCGCTACGTCGACCCGACCAACGCCGACGCGGTGGCCGACCCGGCCAACGAGCGCTACTGGCTGGGCCCCACCGAGGCCAAGCCGGCCGGCGGCGCCGACCTGTACGTCGGCGGCGCCGAGCACGCCGTGCTGCACCTGCTGTACGCCCGCTTCTGGCACAAGGTGCTGCACGACCTGGGGCACGTCTCCTCCGTCGAGCCGTTCCACAAGCTGTTCAACCAGGGCATGATCACCGCGGACGTCTACCGCGACGAGCGCGGCTTCCCGGTGCCCGCCGCCGAGATCGAGGAGCGCGACGGCAAGTACTTCTGGCAGGGCGAGCCGGTCAAGCGCGAGGCCGGCAAGATGGGCAAGTCCCTGAAGAACGCCGTCGCCCCGGACGAGATCGCCGACGAGTACGGTGCGGACACCCTGCGCCTGTACGAGATGTCGATGGGCCCGCTGGACGTCTCCCGTCCGTGGGACACCCGGGCCGTCGTCGGCTCCTACCGCTTCCTGCAGCGGCTGTGGCGCAACGTCGTCTCCGAGGGCACCGGCGAACTGGTCGTCACGGACGAGGAGCCGGACGACGCGACGCTGCGCGCCCTGCACAAGGCGATCGACGGCATCCGCGGCGACATGGCCGGGCTGCGCTTCAACACGGCCGTCGCCAAGGCGATCGAGCTGAACAACTACCTGGTCAAGCGCGGCTCCACGCCGCGGGCCGTGGCCGAGCAGCTGGTGCTGATGGTCGCGCCGCTGGCCCCGCACATCGCCGAGGAGCTGTGGCGCCGCCTGGGCCACGGCGAGTCGCTGGCGCACACCGACTACCCGGTCGCGGACCCGGCGTACGTGGTCGACGAGTCGGTGACCTGCGTGGTGCAGATCAAGGGCAAGGTCAAGGCCCGGCTGGAGGTCGCGCCGAGCATCACGGACGCGGAGCTGGAGACGCTGGCGCTGGCGGACCCGGCGGTGGTCGCGGCGATCGGTGACGCGGCGGTGCGGAAGGTGATCGCGCGGGCGCCGAAGCTGGTGAACATCGTGACCGGCTGAGGTCGGTTCGGGACGGCTCCGGACTGGAGTTGATCGGGCGGGTGTCCTTCGGGGCGCCCGCCCGGTGTTCTGTCCGGACCTCGTGCGAGGGCGCAGGGTGCAGAGGCGCAGGGGTGCAGAGGCGCAGGTGGATCGGGTGCGGGCCCTCCGGGAGATCCCGGATCTGTCCCTGATCTCCGTCCGCCGGGCCCGTTCCGGGCCTTCCGGGCCCGGGTGCGGCGGCTACGGTGGAACCCACGGCAGTGCGGCCCGCGTTGGGCCCGGTGGGGGCCGAAACGGCGGCGGAAGGTGACGCGCGATGGACGTGTTCGGCGTGATGATCGGCTTGGTCCTGCTCTTCGGGGTCGCGACGCTCGTCCTGGCCGTGGTCGGCACGGTCAAGGCGGCCAAGGCCGTTGCCGCGAAGGTCGAGAGGCACGAGGCCAACGCCCGGCGCGCCGTCGAGACCGCCACCCTCAAGGCGAAGAAGTACACCAAGGTCGGCCCGCCCGCGCAGATCGCCACCGTCCGCCTCCAGCTGCGGACCTCGCTGGACGGCACCCGACAGGTGCTGGAGGGCGGGCTGGAGCAGGACGGCCAGCTCGGCGAGTCGCTCGCGCTGCTCACCCGGCTCGACGCGCACGCGGCCGAGCTGGACGGCGAGCTGCGGGTGCTGGAACGCGAGCCGGACACCACGCGGATCGCGGCCAAGCTGCCGGAACTGCGCGAGCGCGCGGAGCGGATCACCCACGCCGCGGAGACCATGCGGTGGGCGGCCCAGGACCGGATGCACCGGTTCGCGGACGACGAGCTGAGCCGGCTGAGCCAGGAGTGCGAGAGCGAGGCGGGGGCGCTGCGGCACTGGGACACGGCGGGGGGCGGTGCTGCCGGCTCGGGTGCTGGTGCTGGTGCTGGTGCGGGGGCAGGCGGGGGTGCGGGTGCCGGTGCCGGTGCGGCCCGGGCCGGGCTGACGGACGGCAGGGGGCGGCCCAACGCCGAGGACATCCTCGGGCTGGCCGACCCGCTGGCGAAGCTGGCGCAGCGGCTGCGGAAGCCGTCGGCGGGGCCCTCCACGGGGCCGTCCGCGAGCTGATTCCCGCCCGCGGCCGGGCCCGCTCAGGAGCGCGCGGACAGCTGCTGTCATCCCGGACGAACGGGGAGTAACCTCCGCCTCATGCCCTCCGACCTCGCACTTGTCACCGATTCCACGGCCTACCTGCCGCAGGCGGCGCTCGACCGGCACGGGATCACGGTGGTACCGCTGAGCGTCGCGGTCGGTGACGAGGTCCGCTGCGAGGGCGTCGAGATCTCCCCGAAGGACGTCGCCGAGGCGCTGCGCGGCAAGCAGCGGGTGACCACCTCACGGCCCAACCCGGAGACCTTCGCCGCCACCTACCGGGCGGCCGCCGAGGCCGGGGCGCGGGGAATCGTGTCGGTGCACATCTCCGGCGAACTGTCCGGCACGGTCGAGGCCGCCCGGCTGGCTGCCGCCGAGGCGCCGGTGCCCGTGCGGGTGGTCGACAGCCGACTGGTCGGAATGGCCCTCGGGTACGGCGTGCTGGCGGCGGCCGAGGCGATCGAGGCCGGCCTGGGCCTCGCGGAGGCGGCCGGGGCGGCGACCGATCGGGCGGCCGGGACCAGCGGCTTCTTCTACGTGGACACCCTGGAGCACCTGCGCCGGGGCGGGCGGATCGGGGCGGCGCGGGCGCTGCTGGGTTCGGCGCTGGCGGTCAAGCCGTTGCTGCACCTGGACGGGGGGCGGATCGAGCCGCTGGAGAAGGTGCGGACGGCGTCGCGGGCGATCGCCCGACTGGAGGAGATCGCGGTCGAGCGCTCGGGGGAGGGCGAGGTGGACATCACCGTCCACCACCTGGCCGCCGAGGAGCGGGCCGAGCAGCTCGCGGAGCGGCTGCGGGCGCGGGTGCCGGGGTTGCGGGAGCTGTACGTGGGCGAGGTCGGGGCGGTGATCGGCGCGCACGTCGGGCCGGGGCTGCTGGCGGTGGTGGTCGCGCCGCGCTGAGGCGGCGGGGGGATGGGCGGGTCGAGGCGGCTCGGGTCAATCGCGTGATGGTGTGGCCACTCGTGTGAGTGACACTTTTTATCCACAGCCCCAGGGTTTTCCACAGGCTTTCGGAAATTTCCGCGGGTTTCGCGAGGTGCTCCTAGCGTCCTCGCCATGACGACCTTGGGCCTGGGCGCGGCGAAGCGCCAAGCGATCGACGAGACGGTACGGCTGCGGATGGCGGCGCTGTTGCCGACAGAGGACGAGCCGGTGGTCAGCGAGCCGGCGGGCCGTGAGCCGACTGCCGGCCAGCCGCCGGAGGGTGGTCCGGTGACGGCCGTACCGCCTGCCGCAGTGCCGCCGGGGGCCGGCCCGCCCGAGCCGGTGCACCTCCCCGATCCGCCGGGCGGCGGGGCGCGGCTGCGGTTCGCCTCGGCGCTGGCGCTCGACCGGCGGGCGGTGGCCGGGCTGGCCGTCCTGCTCCTCTTCGCGGTGGGCTACGCCGTGCAGCACTTCTGGCTGGCCCGACCGGAGGCGGTCGCCGTTCCGGCACTGGCGGCCGCGTCGGCGCCGCCGGAGCCGGGCCCGCCCGCCACCGACGGCCCGCCCGGCAGCGGGGCCGGGCCACCCACGGGCCCCGCGGGCCCGGGCGCCGAGCCCGCCGTCGTCATCGACGTCGGCGGCCGGGTCCACCTGCCCGGTCTGCACACCCTGCCCGGGGGATCGCGGGTGGCCGACGCGCTGCGGGCGGCTGGCGGTCCGCTGCCGGAGACGGACACCCGGAGCCTCAACCTGGCCCGCGTCCTGACGGACGGTGAGCAGATCACGGTCGGTGAGCAGGCGCTCGTTCCCGTACCCGTCCCCGCTCCCGGAGGCGCCGGCGGACTGCCCGGTGCCGGTACGCCCCGGCCACCCGTCAGTCTCAACCGCGCCACCCTCGAACAGCTCGACGCCCTCCCGGGCGTCGGCCCGACCCTCGCCCAGCGCATCCTCGCCTACCGCGCCTCGCACGGTTCGTTCCGCTCGGTCGACCAGCTCCGGCAGGTCAGCGGCATCGGTGCCCGCACCTTCGCCGAACTCCGTCCGCTCCTCACCCTCTGACGTCCCCCTGTTCCCGTCCCTCTGTTCCCGTCCCACTTCCGGCCCCGTTGCGGGCCCCTCGCCGATGCCGAAAGGAGGTACCGCCGTGACCGCCACCACCGCGCCGCTCCCGCGCACCCGCTCCTCGGGCGCCGACTTCCGACTGCTGCTGCCCGCCGTCTCGGCCTGGCTGGTCACAGCGGTGCTCCTGCCCGTGGAACCGGGGTCCGAGCCGCTCATCCTGCTGTCGGCGGGTGCCGCCGTGCTCGCAGCCGTCCTGCTGCTCGCCCGACCGGGCCTGCTGCCCCGGCGCGGGGCGGCAGTGGCGTTGGCGGCCGTCCTGCTCACCGGTGCGGCGGCCGCGATCGCGACCCCGTTGCACACCGCCGACCTGCACCGGGGCCCGCTGCCGGAGCTCGCCCGTGCGGCCGAGCACGCGCCGCCGCGCGCCCCGGGCACGCCCGCCACGGCGGTCGAGGTGGAGCTGACCGTCGCGGGGGACCCCAAGGTCCACACCTCCCGGGGCGGCACCACCGGTGGGCAGAGCCTCCTCACCGTCGAGGCCGTGGCCGACCGCGCGACCGTCCTCCCGGACGGACGGGCCACCCGGACACACACCCCGGTGACGGTCATGGTCCGCGGGCCGGAGAGCGACTCCTGGCTGCGGCTGCTGCCGTCCGAGCGGCTGGCCGTCGAGGCCGAGGTGCGGCCGGCGGGAGCGGGCTACGACACCGAGTCCGCGGCACTGCTGCTCGTCCACGGCCCGCCCCGGCAGCTCGCACCGCCGAGCCTGCCGCAGCGGATCGCCGGGCGGCTGCGCGAAGGCCTGCGCACGGCCAGCGACGGGCTCCCGCCGGACGCGCGCGGGCTGCTCCCCGGGCTGGTCGTCGGCGACACCTCGCGACTGCCCGACGACCTGGTGGACGCCTTCCGGGCCACCGACCTGGTGCACCTGGTGGCCGTCAGCGGGGCCAACCTGGCGATCGTCCTCGGCGTACTGCTGGGTGCACCGGCGCAGGCCGGCACGGCGGAACGGCGCGGACTGGCCGCGCTGTCGGGGCTGTCGCTGCGCACCAGTGCCCTGGCCGGTACGGCGCTGACCCTGGCCTTCGTGACGGTCTGCCGACCCGAACCCAGCGTGCTGCGGGCGGCGGGCACGGGACTGATCGGCATGCTGGCCCTGGCCACCGGCCGCCCCCGCCAGGCCGTACCGGCGCTCGCCGGGTCCGTCCTGGTCCTGGTGCTGCTGGACCCGTACCTGGCGCGCTCCTTCGGCTTCCTGCTCTCGGTGCTCGCCACCGCCGGGCTGCTCGTCCTCGGGCCGCACTGGGCCGAGTCCCTACGGGCTAGGCGCTGGCCGCACCACCTGGCGGGTGCGCTGGCGGCCACGGCGGCGGCGCAGGCACTGTGCGCACCGGTGACGGTGGTGCTGTCCGGGCACATCAGCCTGGTCGCGGTGCCGTGCAACCTGCTGGCCGAACTGGCGGTGGCGCCGGCGACGCTGCTCGGCTTCGGGGTGCTCGCGCTGCAACCGTTCTTCCCGTCCCTGGCCCGGCTGCTGGCCGAGCCCGCCGGGGTGCCGGCCGGCTGGCTGGCCTTCGTCGGTCGGCGCGGGGCCGAGCTGCCCGGTGGGCAACTGTCGTGGCCCGGAGGCTGGTTCGGGGTGGCGACGGTCGCCCTGGCGACCCTGGCGGCCTGCTGGGTGGCGCCGCTGCTGCTGCCCCGCCGAGTGGAGTCCGGCCGTCCGGCGGGTGCCCGTCGTCGTTGGGCCCGGGCCGTGGTGACCGGCGTTCTGCTGGTGGTGCTGCTGGGCGTGCTGCTGCGCCCGCCGCAGCTGGCCCGGATCGCCACGGGCTGGCCGCCGCCGGGGTGGCGGCTGGTGATGTGCGACGTCGGGCAGGGAGACATGTTGGCCCTGTCGACCGGTGCGCCGGACAGCGCGGTGGTGATCGACACCGGGCCGGATCCGGACGCCGCCGACCGCTGCCTGCGGGAGCTCGGCATCACGACCGTGCCGCTCCTGCTCCTGACGCACTTCCACGCGGACCACGTCGAAGGCGTGCCGGGGGTGTTGCGGGGGCGCCAGGTGGGCGCGGTGGAGGGCACGGTGCTGGACGACCCACCGGGAGAGGCGGCCCGGGTGACGGCCTGGGCGGCGGGCGCAGGCGTACCGCTGTTGCGTGCGGGGCGTGGTGAACGGCGTTCGGCCGGTGCGGAGTTGTCCTGGGACGTGGTGTCGCCCGCTCCAGGGGCGGCCGTCGAAGCGCCGGGAGCGAACAACGCGAGCGTGGCACTGCTCGTCTCCTCGGCCGGCGGTCTGCGGATGGCACTGCTGGGTGACCTCGAACCGCCCGCCCAGTCGGCCCTGTTGGGGCGCCTCGGGAGAGTGGACGTGTTGAAGGTCGCGCACCACGGCTCGGCCCACCAGGACTGGGACCTGACCGGTGCCCTGCGGCCCCGGCTTGCCCTGATCTCCTGCGGCGAGGGCAACCCGTACGGGCATCCGTCGCCCCGTACCGTCGACCGCTTGCGTGCGTCGGGTGCCACTGTGCTGCGCACCGACCGGGCGGGGGACATCGCCGTGACCGGCGACTCCCCGTCCACCCTCGCCGTCGCCGTCCACCCCCAGCCCGCCCACGGCACCCGCGCCGGGCACACCGCCCCGGGGCACTCCACCCGTGGGCCCCGCGCCCCGCCCGAGTGACCCCGCTCTCCTTCTTCCCTCCACGGGGTGGGGTGGGCAGGGGGTAGGGGTGGGGGAGGTGGAGGGGGGCGGGGGCGGGGGCCCCGGGGAAAGGGATTGCGGCGCGGGGGCGGGCCGCCCCCCCCGCCCCCCCCGCGGAAGGCCCCACCCGAAGGCGGAAAAACACCAGGGGGGCGCCCCGCAAAACCCGGGTGTTG
>NZ_JBHZCN010000067.1:0-13188 GCF_042755465.1 Kitasatospora sp. NPDC059160
ACCCGGCCCCCCCCCCCCGCGCCCCCCCCCCCCCCAACCCGCCGCCCCCCCGGCGGGGCGGCGGCGGGCACCGGCCGATGCGGGCGCCGCGTGCCCGCCCGCGCCGTTGGCGGCGCCTGCGGCCCTGGCACGCCGCGCTCGCCCTGGCCCTGGTCGCGGCGGTGACCGCCGGCCTGCTGTGGTGGCAGCCCTGGCGCAGCGGCGAGCCCGCGCCGCTGGCCTTCACCACCGCCCCCGGCGGCTCCGCCCGCTTCGGCACCGGGGAGCACCTGTACCGCTACAAGGTGCGGGTGGAGGACGGCATCGCGGAGAGCCCGGCGCAGTTCGCCGCCGAGGTGGACGCCGTCCTCGGCGACACCCGGCGCGGCTGGGCGGCCGGGGGCACCGCGTCCTTCGAGCGGATGGCCGCCGACCCGGTGGACTTCACGGTCTACCTGGCGACCCCGGGCTCCACCGACCGGATCTGCGGCCAGTACGGGCTGGACACCGGCGGCTGGGTCAACTGCGGCGTCCAGCACCAGGTGGTGATCAACCTCAAGCGGTGGACCGAGTTGTCCGAGTTCTACCGGAACCAGCCGGAGCTGTACCACGCGCTGGCGATCAACCACGAGGTCGGGCACATCCTCGGCAACGGCCACGTCGACTGCCCGGGCCCGGGCGCCCCGGCGCCGGTGATGATGCAGCAGATCAAGGGCCTGCACGGCTGCGTCCCGAACGGCTGGCCCTACACGGACTCCGGCACCCTGCTGACCGGCCCGCCGGTCCAGGCGCCGACCGACGCGCCGTAGCGCCGGCCTCCCGGCACGCCACGCACCGCACCCCCGCCTGGCGCACAGCACTCCCCCGAAGACGGATAATCACAGGTCGGACGGTGCCCGTACCCGTCCATACCCGTCCGTACCCGTCCGCGCGTGGAGTGAAGAACCTTGTTCGATGTGGAGAACCTGGACTACCCCGTCCTGCTGGCCGCCGCCGAGGCGGCCGCCCGGGCGACCACGGGCCGGGGCCACGTCGCCGACTACATCCCGGCCCTCGCCGAGGCCGACCCGGAGGCCTTCGGCATGGCCGTGGCCACCGTCGACGGCGAGCTGCACGGCGTCGGCGACTGGGAGCGGCCGTTCTCGATCCAGAGCGTCTCCAAGCTGTTCTCGCTCGCCCTCGCCCTCGCCTACAGCCCCGACGGCGGCGAGGACCTCTGGCGGGGCGTCGGCCGGGAGCCCTCCGGCAACCCCTTCAACTCGCTGGTCCAGCTGGAGACCGAGCACGGCATCCCGCGCAATCCGTTCATCAACGCGGGCGCCCTGGTGGTCACCGACCGCCTGCAGTCCCTGACCGGCGACGCCTCCGGCGCCGTACGGCAGTTCCTGCGCCGCGAGTCCGGCAACCGGCTGCTGGACACCGACCCGGTGGTCGCCGCCTCCGAGGCCGAGCACGGCCACCGCAACGCCGCGCTCGCCCACTTCATCGCCAGCCACGGCAATCTGCGGAACCCGGTCGACACCGTGCTGGACCACTACTACGCGCACTGCGCGATCGCCGCCAGCTGCCGCGACCTCGTGCTCGCCGGCGCCTTCCTCGCCCGCTACGGCGTGCGCACCGACGGCACCCGCCTGATGAGCCGCGGCGAGGCCAAGCGCCTCAACGCCGTCCTGCTCACCTGCGGCACCTACGACGCCGCCGGCGAGTTCGCCTTCCGCGTCGGCCTGCCCGGCAAGAGCGGCGTCGGCGGCGGCGTCCTCGCCATACTGCCCGGCCGCGCGGCCGTCTGCGCCTGGGGCCCCCGCCTCGACCAGGCCGGCAACTCGGTCGCCGCCGTGACCGCCCTGGACACCCTCACCACCCTCTCCGGCTGCTCGGTCTTCTGACCCGCACCACCCGGTCCCACGGGCCGGACGGACGCTTGTGCGACAAAGTGTCAGTGGTCCATGCTGGCCGCATGAACCGCCACACGCACCTGAGCCGTCGACTCGACGTCGACCTCGGGCACGCGTGCTCGGCGATCTGTCACCGCGCGCTCTGACGCGGTGATCAGCCCGGCGCCCCCGGCGCCGTCGGGAACCCCCACCCGGGCGATCACGTGCACCACCACGCCGTCCACACCTCTCCCGACGGGAACTCCCATGCGCCTCGCGCTGCCCGCACTCGTGACCGCCGCCCTGCTGGCCCTCCCGGTCCCCGCCCTCGCGGACCCCGCCCCTGCTCCTGCTCCTGCCCACGCCGACGGCCCGTTCGGTCCGCTCCCCCCGCACAACCCGTACGCGGGGCCCGACGGCACCGCCACCATGCACGGCGACACCGGCTCCTCCGACGCCACCCCGCTGCCCGGCCCGAAGCCCGGCCCGCTCGACTCCGAGCGGGTGGCCCTCCAGTCCGCCTGCCCGACGGTGCTGGTCGGCTCGGACGGACGCCCGGTCGCGCTCTGCACCACGATCTTCGGCCTCGTCCCGACGGTCCACCTGCTCGACCCGGCCGACGGCGGTTCCGTAGCCGAACTCCCCATCGCCAAGGGCTCGTTGCTCGGCGGCGTGTACGCCTACCTGGACCAGGACGACCGCCTGGTGGTGGTGGACGGCAACCGCGACCTGCTGCGGATCGGCCACCACCGCACCGCCACCGGCGCCTGGGCGCTGACCGTGGACAGCCGGCTGTCGCTGGCCGGCGCCGTGCCCGAGGGCGACGCCGTGACCGGCCTGTCCCCGGACTGGCAGGGCCGGGTCTGGTTCGCCACCGGCGGCGGGGTCGTCGGCACCGCCGACGACCGCACCGGCACCGTCCGCACCCTCGCCCTCCCGGCCGGGGAGAAGGTCGCCAACTCCCTCTCCACCGCCCCGGCCGGCACGCTGGTGGCCACCACCCACGCCACCTATCTGCTGACCGCGGGGGCCGACGGCACTCCGCGCATCGCCTGGCGGCGGCCGTACGACCGCGGGCCGGGCCGCAAGCCCGGACAGCTCAGCTGGGGCACCGGCTCCACGCCGACCTTCTTCGGCCCGCGCACCGGCACCGACTACGTCACCGTCGTCGACAACGCCGCGCCGACCGTGCACCTGCTGGTCTACCGCACCGCCGACGGCTCCGAGGTCTGCTCCGTCCCCGTCCTCAGGGCGGGCGGCAGCGGCAGCGAGAACTCCCCGGTCGGCGCCGGGAACGCCGTCTTCGTCGCCAGCACCTACGGCTACCCGTACCCCAAGCTGCCCGCCGACGCCGGCCCGAGCGTGCCCGCCTCCGGCCGCTTCTCCGGCGGTCTCAGCCGGGTCGACGTCCGCTCCGACGGCTCCGGCTGCGACCTCGTCTGGGACACCACGGTGCGCTCCGCCGCCGTGCCGAGACTGTCCACCGGTGACGGTCTGCTCCACACCGTGCTGCGCCGGCCGGTCATCCCCGGCACCGACGCCACCTCGATCCTCGATCCGTACGACTACGCCGAGGTCGACCCGAGCACCGGCGCCGTCACCCGCACCCACTACCTCGGCGCGGGATTCCTCTTCGACACCCTCCAGATGGTCGGCTCCATCGCCCCCGGCGGCGTGGTCTACCAGGGCACCACCACCGGCATCCTGCGGATCAGCAGCGCCGGCTGACCGGCCCACCGCCACCGACCGCCCACAGCCACTGCGCGGCCGCGCGGGAGTCCGCTACCGCGCGCCGCGCAGCGTGAGCACGTACGCCGCCGTGAGCGCGACCACCCGGTCACCGTCCCGCGCCAGCCCGGCGAGCGCGCGCGTCGCCGTGCTCCCCGGGATGTCCGCGAGCGCCTGGGTCAGCCGCCGCCGGGCGGGCTCGTCCACCCCGTCCCGGGCCAGCCGCTCGACGAGCCGCCCGGCGATCCGGTCCGCCAGGACGGGATCAACGGCAGCACCGACACCGGCAGCACCGCCCCCGGCGCCGCCGTTCGCCAGCGCGGCCAGCGCGTCGGCCGCGTCGGCGTCGTTCCGCTCCTCGACGATCATGTCGATGAGCGTCGGGACGGCGTCGGCCACCCGCCTGGCCCCGAGCGCCAGGGCCGCGTACCCGCGGACCACCGGATCGGGGCCGGCCAGGGCGTCCCGCAGCAGTGCGGTCGCCGCCTCGTCCGGGATCTCGGCGAGGGACCGGACGGCGCGTTCCCGCACCTCGGCCGAGGGCGAGCCGAGGCCCGGCGCCAGCAGGGCCACCGCCGCCTCGCCGGCCCGTGCCAAGGCCCACCGCAGGGCCCCGGCGGCGTTCGGGTCCGACTCGGCCAGCACCGCCTCGGCCAGTGCCTCCAGGGGGACGGGGGCCTCCTCGACCGCCGCCAGGGCCGCGCGCTGCCGCGCCCCCGCGCTCCCCGACTCCAGCCCGCGCAGGAGCGCCACGGTCCGCAGGACGTCCTCCCAGCCGCCGGGCTCCGCCGCACCGATCCGGCGCAGCCGCGTCAGCAGCTCGCTCTCCGCCGCGATGCGCTCCAGCGTGCGGGCGACGAGGTCGTCGACCAGCCCCGAGGGCGCGAAGCCCGGGTCGTCGAGCGCCCGCCCGACGTCGTGCAGCGACAGGCCGAGCGAGCGCAGGCTCTCGATGTGGAAGATCCGCCGGATGTCCGCGTCGGAGTACTCCCGGTAGCCGGAGCCGGTACGGCCCGAGGGCCGCACCAGGCCGAGCGACTCGTAGTGCCTGAGCATCCGGGCACTGACCCCGGACCGCCGGGCGACTTCACCGATCAGCACCGCCCACACCGTCCACACCGTCCACACCGTCCGCCACCGATCGACATCCCCCGCTACCCGTCCCGTTCGGTCCCGAGGACGGCGATCCGCTTCGCCTCCTCGATCGCCGACTCGAAGCCGGCGTCCGGGTCGCGGCGCAGCGCCTCCGTGGCGAGCGCGTGGGCGCGCACCCGGGGGTCGGGGTCCGTCGTCGCGGCGGTCAGGACCGGGGCCGCCGCCTCCCCGAGCGCGACCAGCGCCCGACTGAGGCTCAGCTGCGTCTCCCGGCCGCCGCGCCCGAGCTGCGCCGCCAACCCTACGGCCAGGGCGGGCCGCTCGTCCTCGGGCGCCAGCACGACCGCGGCCCGCCAGGCGCTGCGGGCCACCTCCTCGTCGGGGTCGGACAGCAGCGCCGGGGTGACGGCCGGCCAGGCCCGCCGGTCCCCGATCTTGGACAGGGTGTGCAGCGCCTGGCTCCGTGCCTGGGCACGCTCCGAGCGGACCTCGTCGAGCAGCGGCGGGACGGTCACCGCCGCCGGGTGGCGGGTGAGCGCCCAGGTGAGCATCTCCCGCACCGGGAAGTCGGGCTCGACGGCGCACCGCTCGACCAGCCCGTCGACGAACCCCGGGTCCGGGTTCGTCCCGACGGCCAGCGCGGCCCGCAGCCGCACCGACGGGTCGTCGTGCGCCAGCCCCTTCCACACCCGCATCGTGTTCTCGTCCTCGGTCGACGTCGTCATCGGGACCACCTCCTGGAGACCAGTGAAGGGCTTGTCACCGTGTCAAGGTCAAGCCGTACGGGCTGGGCGGACGCCGAGCCGGGAGGCCGCCGGGACCCTAGATTGGGTGATCGAGGGGGTGTACCGGCGGGCCGGGCGTACGGAGGTGGGCGAGGTGATCCGCGGTGTCCACCTGGAGGCGCAGTGGCGGCGCGAGGCGCTGCGGACCAATCTGTGGGTCGTCCCGATCCTGGAGGTCGGGTTCGCCGCGGCCCTGTTCGCGGTCACGGTCTCGCTGGACCGGGGGGCGTACGACGGGACGCTGGGGCTGCCGTCCTGGGTGATCAGCGGGACGGCGGACTCGGCGCGGCAGGTCCTGGCGGCGATCGCGGCGGCGCTGATCACCGTGGTCGGCGTGGTGTTCTCGATCATGATCGTGACGCTCACGCTGGCCTCCACCCAGTTCGGGCCGCGCATGCTGCGCACCTTCATCCGGGACCGCACCACCCAGATGACCCTGGGCACCTTCGTCGGGACGTTCGTCTTCGCGATCCTCTCGCTGGTCGTCATCGGGCCCGGCCCGAGGGGCGACTTCGTCCCCCACCTGTCCATCACCGTGTGCATGGTGCTGGTCATGCTCGACCTCGCCGTACTGATCTTCTTCATCCACCACATCGCCACCTCCATTCAGCTGCCCCGGGTGATCGCGAGCATCGCGGCGGAGCTGTCGGAGGCGATCGAGGCGGGCGCGGGCGGGCCGGACCGGCCTGCCGGGGGCGGCGCGGGGCCGACGGCCGCGGAGCTGAACGTCCGGCTGGACACCTCGGGGGCGACGGTCCCGGCCCCCGCCAGCGGCTACCTCCAGTTCGTCCGGCACCGCACGCTCGTCCGGATGGCCGCGGAGCTCGACGCCGTCATCCGGCTGGACCACCGGCCGGGGCACTTCCTCGTCCAGGGCCACCCGCTGGCCACCGTCTGGCCGCCGGCGGCCGCGCCCGAGGTGGCCCGCAGCTTCGCCCGCGCCCACGTCGTCGGGTCGACCCGCACCCTCGCCCAGGACATCGCCTTCGCCGTCGACCAGTTGGTGGAGATCGCCATCCGGGCCCTGTCCACCGCGGTCAACGACACCTTCACCACCCTGACCTGCATCGACTGGCTGGGCGAGGGCCTGTGCCGGATCGCCGCCCGCTGGGACCCGAACCCCGTCCACCGCGACGAGGCCGGGTACGTCCGGGTGATGACCGTCCCGGTGAGCTACGAGCGGCTGGTCCAGCGGTCGTTCGAGAAGATCCGCCAGGCCGCCCCCGGCATGCCCGCCGTCCTGATCCGCCAGCTGGACGCGCTGGCCGAGATCATGGCGGAGACCCGGACCGAACAGCAGCGCCGGGTCCTGCTCCAGCAGGCGGAGATGATCGAACGCCTGAACCGGGAGTCGGTCCCGGAGGCCGCCGACCGCGACGACGTCCGGCGGCGCTACCTCTCGGTCCTGGCGGCCTACGCCCGGGCCGGCCGCGCGAACTGACCCCCGCCCCCGGGGCCCGCTCGGGGCCCGGAACGGAAGCGCGGAACTCGGTAGCGCTACGTGGATATGACATGTACTCTGCGTATCGCTGGTTGAACACGCTGCGGGCCTGGTCGCCACTCCGTGGGGGGAGTCACGCCCAGGCCCGATCGCCGGCCCGGGGCCCGGTTGCGCTCGTGGGGGAGCGTCAGCCGGGCCCTTCGGTGGGTCCACGTCGTTATGCCCAGCCCGACGGTGTTTCAGTCATGACAACCCGTCGGCATCCCGAAGCCCCACCGACTCCGCACCGCCGCGGCCCTCCCCCGTCACCCGCCCTCCCCCGCCGTCGGCCGTACCGGCTCTGCCAGACTGTGGCGGACGTGCAGGCCGAGGAACGGGGGAACCGACGGTGGCGGACAGCGGGGACGGCGGTACGGCCGTGACCTCGGCGGGGCGGCTGGTCGGCGGCCGGTACCGGCTGGCGCGGCGGCTCGGGGCGGGCGGTTTCGGCAGCGTCTGGCAGGCCCACGACGAGGTGCTCGGCGTGGACGTGGCCGTCAAGGAGGTCCGACTGCCGCCCGCCGCCTCGCCCGAGGAGCACTCCGAGCGCCTGCTGCGCGCCCAGCGGGAGGCCCGGCACGCGGCCCGGCTGCGCGACCACCCGAACGTCGTCGGCGTCCACGACGTGGTGGTCGACGACGGCGCCCCGTGGACGGTGATGCAGCTGATCGTCGGCCGGTCCCTGGAGGAGCGGATCGCCGGGGAGGGCCCGCTCCCGACCGCCGACACGGTGACGGTCGCCGAGGCCGTCCTCGCCGCGCTCGACGCCGCGCACCGGGCGGGGATCGTGCACCGCGACGTGAAGCCGGCGAACATCATGCTGGCCGACGACGGCGGCGTGCTGCTCGCCGACTTCGGGATCGCCGTGCAGCAGGACCAGACCGCCCTCACCGCCTCGGGCGCCTTCATCGGCTCGGTCGACTACCTCGCCCCCGAGCGCGCCCACGGCAGCCCCGCGGCCCCGGCGGGCGACCTGTTCTCGCTCGGCGCCACGCTCTACCAGGCCGCCGAGGGCCGACCGCCGTTCCGCCGGGACACCCCGGTCGCGACGCTCACCGCGGTGCTGTTCGAACAGCCGCCGCCGATGACCCTGGCCGGCCCGCTGGCCCCGCTGATCGACGGCCTGCTGGCGAAGGACCCGAACGCCCGCCTCACCGGGGCGCAGGCGGCCGCCCTGCTCGCCGGGCAGCGGCCCCGGCAACCGCACCGGCCGGTGCCGCCGGCCCGGCCCGCGCACCCGCCGACCGCGCTCGCCACCCAGCCGGTCACCCCGCCGACCCTCCCGGTCCCGCCGGGGGAACCGGGCCGGCCCCCGGCGACCGGCCGGCGGGAGCGCCTGCTCGCGTCCGTCCTGGTGCCGGCCGGGCTGCTGGCCGTGTACGGCGTGTCGATGCTGCTCACCGGCGGCACCGTCAGCATCGCGGCCGGCGGGAACATGACCCCGCAGACGGTCGCCGCCATCAACCACGCGTCCGGGTCGGGCTTCCCGCTGCACTCCGCGCTCGGGCTCGACGACTTCCCCGGCACGGGCCGGGGCTTCCTGTTCATGCCCTGGCCGTGGCTGGTGCCCGCCGTACTGGCCCTGGTCTGCGCGGCCGTCCTGCCGTACCGCCCGTGGGGGCCGCTGCGCAGGTTCGGCTACCTCTGCGCCCTGCCGCTCCCGGCTGTGCTCGGCATCGTCGACGTCACCCTGCGCGCCCAGGACGCCGACGTCTTCCACACCCTGCCGCCCGCGGTGCAGGCGAACCTCACGCTGACCTTCGGGGCCGGCTGGTGGCTGCTGCACGCCGCCGCCGTGCTGACCCTGGCCGCCCTGATCTGGCAGCACGTCCGGACGGCGCGCGCGAACCGGGCCTGACGGCGGCCGGGCCCCGGTCGTCCGCACAGCGACCGGGGCCCGGGGTTCGAACGCCTGACGGCTACTCCACCGTCACGCTCTTCGCCAGGTTCCGCGGCTTGTCCACGTCCCGGCCGAGGGCGACCGCCGCGTGGTAGGCGAGCAGCTGGAGCGGGATGTTGAGGAGCAGCGGGTCCAGCTCCGGCTCGCTCTTGGGGACCAGGATGCAGTGGTCGGCCAGCTTGTCCTCGGGCCGGCGGTGGGCGACCGCGATGACCCGGCCGGAGCGGGCCTTGATCTCGCCGAGGGTGGTGAGGTTCTTGTCGAGCAGCTCGTCGTCCGGGACGAGGGCCACGGTCGGCAGCTCGGGGCTGATCAGGGCCAGCGGCCCGTGCTTGAGCTCGCTCGCCGGGTAGGCCTCGGCGTGGACGTAGGAGATCTCCTTGAGCTTCTGCGCGCCCTCCCGGGCCACCGGGTAGCCGCGGACCCGGCCGATGAACATCATCCCGGCGGAGTCGGCGTACTCGGCCGCCAGCTTCGCGATCGCGTCGGACTGGTCGAGCACCTCGCGGATCTGGTCGGGCAGCGCCTGGAGGGCGGAGACGATCCGGCGGCCGTCGGCCGGCGAGAGGTCGTGGATCCGGCCGAAGTGCAGGGCGAGCAGGGCGAAGGCGACCACGGTGGAGGTGAAGGCCTTGGTGGAGGCGACGGACACCTCGGGCCCGGCGTGCAGGTAGATGCCGCCGTCGCACTCGCGGGCGATCGCGCTGCCCACGGTGTTCACGACGCCGAGGACGCGGCCGCCCTTGCGCTTGATCTCCTGGACGGCGGCCAGCGTGTCGTAGGTCTCGCCGGACTGGCTGACCGCGACGTACAGGGTGTCGGCCTCGATCACCGGGTTGCGGTAGCGGAACTCCGAGGCGGGCTCGCTGTGGGCGGGGATGCGGGACAGCTCCTCGATCAGCTGGGCGCCCATCTCGCCCGCGTAGTAGGCGGATCCGCAGCCGAGGATCTTCACCCGGCGGATCTCGCGCAGTTCGCGGGCGTCCAGGTTGAGGCCGCCGAGGTGGGCGGTGCTGAACCGCTCGTCGAGCCGGCCGCTGAGGGTGCGCTCGACGGAGGTGGGCTGCTCGTGGATCTCCTTGAGCAGGTAGTGGTCGTAGCCGCCGATGTCGAAGGAGTCGATCTCCCAGTCGACGGTGGACGGCTGGCGGTGGGTGGTGCGGGCGTCCGCGGTGAAGGTGCGGAAGCCGTCGGCGCGGACGGTGGCGAGCTCGCCGTCCTCCAGGTGCACCACCTGGCGGGTGTAGCGGACCAGGGCGGAGACGTCGGAGGCGGCGAACATCTCCTTCTCACCGATGCCGAGCACGATCGGGCTGCCGTTGCGGGCGACCACGATGCGGTCGGGCTGCTCGGCGTCGAGCACCGCGATGCCGTAGGTGCCGACGACCCGGCCGAGCGCGGCGCGGACGGCGTCCTCCAGCTCGACGCCCTCGGCGGTGTGCGCGGCGATCAGGTGGGAGAGCACCTCGGTGTCGGTCTCGGAGCGGAAGACCGCGCCGTCGGCGGCGAGCTTGGCGCGCAGTTCGTCGGCGTTCTCGATGATGCCGTTGTGCACGACGGCGATCCGCTCGGCGTTGTCCAGGTGCGGGTGCGCGTTGGCGTCGCTGGGCACGCCGTGGGTGGCCCAGCGGGTGTGGCCGATTCCGGTGCCGCCCTTGAAGCGGGCCGGCACGGCGGCGGCGAGGTCGGCGACCCGGCCCTTCACCTTGCGGAGCTTGATGCCGCCGGTGCGCCCGGCGACGGCGACGCCGGCCGAGTCGTAGCCGCGGTACTCCAGCCGGGCCAGTCCTTCCAGCAGGAAGGGGGTCGCGTCCTTGGGGCCGATGTAGGCCACGATTCCGCACATGCGTGGACTCCTCCAGTAAATAGCGAATGAACCCGGGGCTCAGCCGTAGACGATCCGGCGCAGCTGACGGGCCGAGAGCTCCGGCGCCGCGACGCGGCGGGCGGGCAGCTCCTCGGCGAGCCGGGCGAAGATCCGTTCGTTGGTGAGGCCGCGTGCCTGCAGCTCGCCGTGGCGGCGACGGACGTACTCCTCGGTGGTCTCGGAGAAGTACGCCAGCACCTCCGCCACGACCCGCGCCGCTTCCCGGGGCCCGAGCGGGCTGGTCCGGGAGAGGTGGGCGAGGAGGTCTTCGTGAGGGTGGGGTGAGCTCGGCACGAATGAGAACTCTAGGTCTCCCGGCGCACCGAAGCCAAAGATCTTGCCCGAATTCGGGCAGGCTCGGCGACTTTCGGCCCGGGTAACCGCGCGGACCCCTGGCCGTCACCTTCCGGACAGGCTCTTGATGCCGCGCCGAGGGCGCCCGTAGCGTGACCCCCGCCACACGTACCCGAAGACCGGAGGGCTTGCTGATGTGCGGGATCACCGGATGGGTCGCCTTCGACCGCGACCTCACCGCCGAGCACGACGTCCTCGAGGCCATGACGGCCACCCAGGTCTGCCGCGGCCCGGACGCCGGCGGCGTCCACCTGGAGCCGCACGCCGCACTCGGCCGCCGCCGCCCCGGCGCGGCCGGCACCGACGGCGGGGCGCGGCCGCTGTCCGTCGAGCACGACGGCCGCCCACTGGCCGTGCTCGCCCTCACCGGCGAGGTCCACAACCAGCGCGAACTGCGCGCGGAACTGGAGGCGGCCGGCCACCGCTTCCGCACCCGGGACGCCGCCGAGGTCGTGCTGCTCGGCTACCTGGAGTGGGGCGAGGGCCTGGCCGAGCGGCTCAACGGCGCGTACGCCTTCGCGATCTGGGACTCCCGGCACGAGGAGCTGCTGCTGGTCCGCGACCGGCTGGGCGTCAAACCGCTGCACTACCACCCCACCCCGGACGGCGTGGTGTTCGGCTCCGGGGCCAGGGCGGTGCTGGCCCACCCCGCGGTCCGCGCGGTGGTCGACCTGGACGGGCTGCGCGAACTGCTCTCCCTCACCCGCACGCCCGGCACCACCCCGTACCGGGGCGTCCACGAGGTCCGGCCCGGGCACCTGGTCCGGGTGCGCCGCGGCGGCGTCACGGAGCGCCGCTACTGGGGGCTGGAGGCGCGCGAGCACGTCGACTCCCTGGAGTCCACGATCGCCACCGTCCGGGCCCTGCTGGAGGACATCGTCCACCGCCAGCTCGACTCGGACCTGCCGCTCTGCTCGCTGCTCTCCGGCGGCCTGGACTCCAGCGCCCTCACCGCCCTGGCCGCGGCGGCGCTGCGCCGGGCGGGGGCCGGCCCGCTGCGCACCCTCGCGGTGGACTTCACCGGCCGGGACGAGGACCTCCACCCCGACCCGGCCCGCTCGACACCGGACGGCCCGTACGCCCGGATGCTCGCCCGGCACGTCGGCGCCGAGCACGACGTGATCGCGCTGGACGCCGCCGAGCTCACCGAGCTGCGCCGCAGTCACGCCGTGCTGCGCGCCCGGGACCTCCCGGGCGGGCTCGCCGACCTGGACGCCGCCCTGCTGCTGCTCTTCCGCCGCGTCCGGGAGCGGGCCGCCGTCGCCCTGTCCGGCGAGGCCGCGGACGAGCTGTTCGGCGGCTACCCCTGGTTCCACGACCCGGTCGCGATCGCCGCCGACGACTTCCCCTGGGCCGCCCGGCTCGACGGCGGCCTGGCCGTCCCGGGCTCCGCCCCGCGCGAGCAGCTGCTCGACGCCGACCTGGTGCGCAAGCTCGACCTGGCCGGCCACCGCCGCACCCAGTACCGGGAGGCGCTCGCCGAAGTCCCGCACCTGCCCGCGGCCGACCCGGTGGAACGGCGGATGCGGGAGATCTCGTACCTCAACCTCACCCGCTTCTCCGGTGTGCTGCTCGACCGCAACGAGCGGATGAGCCGGGCCGGCGGGCTGGAGGTGCGGGTGCCGTTCTGCGACCACCGGCTGGTCCAGTACGTCTTCAACACGCCGTGGGCGATGAAGGCCTTCGACGGGCAGCAGAAGAGCCTGCTGCGCGCCGCCGTCCGGGACCTGCTGCCGGCCGAGGTCGCCGACCGGGTCAAGAGCGCGTACCCGATCACCGCCGACCCGCGCTACCCGCAGCTGCTGCGCGCCGACCTCTCCCGGCTCGCCGCCGAACGGACCTCCCCGGCACTGGAGCTGCTGGACCGGCGGCGGCTGGCCGACGCGCTCGCCCCCGACACCGACCCCGGGTCGGTGCGGCTGGGCGTCGACCTGGCGCTGGACCTCGACGTCTGGCTGACGGAGTACCGCGTGACGCTGGAGCTCTGACGCACCGTCCCCCCGCCCGAACGGCGGAACGCACGCCCGGCCCGCGGCGGACCCCTCCGTACGGGGGGGGCCGCCCCGGGCCCCCCCCGCCGGGGGCCGGCCCCGCCCCCCCGGGCGGCCCGCCGAGAGGGTGGCGGG
>NZ_JBHZCN010000067.1:13198-51608 GCF_042755465.1 Kitasatospora sp. NPDC059160
GGGCGCACCCCCCCCCCGCCCCGGCGCGCCACCCCCCTTGGGGGTGCCCCCCGCCGGGCCCCGCGCGCCGGGAGCCGTCCCGGCCCGCCGGGGCGTCCCGGCGATGCGGTAGCGTCGCCGACACCTCCCGAATGGCGGGCGATAACGCGGGATCGCGCTCCCGGTGCCGTCAGGATGGGAGCGAACCGTTCACCTCGATCCGCCGGGGGATCCCGTCATGCAGCCGCGAGTCTTCGCGATTCTCACCGCCGTGCTCCTGGGCGTCCTGGGCCTGGGCTCGGTGGCCGTCACCGACTGGAAGCCCGCCGCGGCCTCCGCCGCCCCGGCCGTCGCCGGTCCGGGCGCGGGTACCGGCACCGGCGCCCAGCCGGTCACGGCCGGCGCCGCGAGCGCCACCCCGACCGGCGACCCGGCGGTGTGGACCCGCTCGACGCTGCGCAACAAGATGATGGCCGAGATGGACGCCACCGACCCCGGTGTCGCCCTCGCCGACCTCGACAGGATCACCAAGGAGAAGCCGTACACCGTGCGCTTCTGCCACCCGATCGCGCACGAGCTCGGCCACGCGGCGGTCAAGCGCTTCAACGCCGACTTCCAGAAGGTCATCTCCTTCCCGCACGAGACCTGCGCGGCCGGCTACCTGCACGGCGCGGTCGAGGAGATGCTCAACGCCTCCACCCAGCCCGAGGTGGACCTGCTCAAGCTGTGCGCCCCCAAGAACAGCGGCCCCTGCATCCACGGCGTCGGCCACGGCACCATGTTCGTCGCCAAGCAGGACGTCGCCAAGGCCCGCGACCTGTGCAACAAGTTCACCAGCGACCAGAACCGGATCCGCTGCTCCGAGGGCCTGTTCATGCAGCTCTTCGGCCCGGACGAGGAGGACGAGCAGGCCAAGGCCAACCTGCCCGCCGACAAGCTCGCCCAGGACCCGCTGTACCCGTGCAAGGACCAGCCCTCGCTGTTCCAGTCCGCCTGCTTCTTCTACGCCCCGACCTTCTACCTGTCCTCGCACGACTACCCGAACCACCCCGAGGTCTACGCCGACGCGCTCAAGTGGTGCCTCAACGGCAAGGCCAGCGGCGGGGCGGTGGACTGCAGCCGCGGGGTCGGCTCCCGGACCATGAAGTACAACCTGGACCGCGAGGACTGGGCCGCCCAGCAGTGCGCCACCGCCGCCGACGGCTGGCAGCGCAAGGCCTGCGCGGAGGGGCTGGTCAGCTACTACACGGTCAACTACACCGACGGCGGCGCGGCCGGGCGGCTCTGCGCGAAGATCACCAACAAGGAGATGCAGGGCTACTGCCGCTCCGCGGGCGGGCTGTCCGCCTCCCTCGACTGATCGTCCCCGTCCCACCCTCCGGGCCCGCGCCGCACGGCGCGGGCCCGTTCCGTAGCATCTGCTGATCACGGTGCGCCGAGGACGCCGCGCCTCCCCCGGTCCCCCGGCCCCTGGAGCACACCCACATGACCTCCGACGACTTCCGCGGCGCCGCCCACGCCGCCGCCGACCTGGTCGCCGACTACCTCGCCGAACTGCCTGCCCGCCCGGTCTGGCAGCCGATGGACGACACCGCCCGGCAGGCCCTGCTCGACGCCCCGCTGCCCGCCGAGGGCCGCCCGCTCGCCGAGCTCGTCGAGGCCGTCGGGCGGGACGTCCTCCCCCACCCCATGGGCAACGGCAACCCGCGCTTCTTCGGCTGGGTCAACTCCGCGCCCGCCCCCGCCGGGGTGCTCGCCACCCTCGCCGCCGCCGCGATGAACCCCAGCTCGGCCGGCGGCGACCACGCCGACGTCCACCTGGAGCGCGCCGTGGTCCGCTGGATCGCCGAACTGGTCGGCTTCCCGCACCCGGCCGGCGGCGGACTGCTCACCTCCGGCACCTCGGCGGCGACCATCGTCTGCCTGGCCGCCGCCCGCAACCGGGCCGCCCGCCGGGCCGGCCACGACGTCCGCGAGGAGGGCCTGACCGGGCTGCCGCCGCTGGTCGGCTACGTCACCGGTGAGACCCACTCCTGCGTCCGCAAGGCCGCCGAGCTCCTCGGCCTCGGCAGCCGCCACCTGCGCACCGTCGCCACCGGCCCCGACGGGCTGCTCGACCCCGCCGACCTGCGCGCCGCCGTCGAACGCGACCGCGCCGCCGGACTGCTGCCCTTCCTGGTGGTCGCCTCGGCCGGGACCGTCGGCACCGGCGCGGTGGACGCCTTCGACCCGCTCGCCGACCTCTGCCAGGAGCACGGCCTGTGGCTGCACGTGGACGGCGCGTACGGCGCCTTCGGCCGGCTCGACCCCGCCATCGCCCACCGCTACGCCGGCCTGGAGCGCGCCGACTCGCTCGCCCTCGACCCGCACAAGTGGCTCGGCGTCCCGGTGGACTGCGGCTGCGCCCTGGTCCGGGACACCGACGAACTGCGCGGCACGTTCAGCCTCGTCCCGTCCTACCTGCGCGACGAGGTGGCCGGGGAGCTCGGCTGGTTCTCCGAGTACGGCACCGAGCAGACCCGCCCGTTCCGCGCCCTCAAGGTCTGGGCCACCATCGCCCACCGCGGCCGCACCGGCCTCGCCCGGGACATCGCCCGGTGCACCGCGCTCGCCCGTCGGCTCGGCGAACTCGTCGAGGCCGACGAGGAGTTGGAGCTGCTCGCGGAGGTGCAGACGTCCATCGTGGCGTTCCGCCACCGGGCGCCCGGGCAGGACGCGGCGGCCCGCGACGCCCTCAACCGCGAGCTGCCGGTCGCCGTCCAGCGGCGCGGCCGGGTCTTCGTCACCGGCGCCCGGCTCGGCGGGCACGAGATGCTCCGCGCCTGCCTGCTCAACGCCGCGACCACCGAGGAGGACCTGCGCCTGCTGCTCGACGAGGTCCGGGCCGCCGCCCGCACGCTGCTGCCGTAACACCCCCGGACGGACCTTAACCAGCAGGTCACGGCCGGTTCGCGGACCGGAAACACCGAGCGGGCACGGTGGAGGGCATGGAGCACTCGAAGCCTTCCTTCCCCCGTGCCCCCCGCTGGCGCCGGGACACCGTCGAACTCGCCGCGGTCTTCCTCTCCGTCACCGCGGCCGACCTGATCGCCAAGCTCGTGGTCGACGGCCCGGACGGCCCGGTCCTGCTGATCGGCTCGGCCGTCGCCCTGCTCGCCACCGCCCTGCTGCACTCCTGGTGGTCCCCCCACGGCCCGCCCCCGACCACGCTGTGGCGGGTCCGCACCACCGCCCTCGCCCACACCCCCGCCGCGCTCGCCGACCACCGGATCACCCTGCTCTCGCTCCACCGCCACCCCACGGCCGACGAGCTCTTCCTCCGGACCCCCCACTCCCTGGACCCGGCGGCCCTCACCGCCCTGCTCACCACCACCGGCCACACCGTCGAGGACACCCCGACCCGCATCGCCTGAACGGCCCGGACCCGCTCAGCCCTCGACCTCGACGGCCGTACGGATCTCCAGCGCCCGCTTCGCCAGGTCGTCCGGCCGGGCCGCACCCTTCTCGTCCACGACGATGCCCACCGTGTCGCCGTCCGCCCACACGCAGGTGCT
This sequence comes from Kitasatospora sp. NPDC059160, assembly GCF_042755465.1. Classification (NCBI taxonomy): domain Bacteria; kingdom Bacillati; phylum Actinomycetota; class Actinomycetes; order Kitasatosporales; family Streptomycetaceae; genus Kitasatospora; species Kitasatospora sp. NPDC059160. Next base: position 16,732 of record NZ_JBHZCN010000067.1, read on the forward strand.
CTGGGTGGCGGTCGCGGAGTTGAGCGTCGCGCACCGCAGCACTCCACCGAGCGGACCGGCCGGGTAATCCTGCAGCCCTTGCACCGAGTCGTCCCGGAACACGTCGGAGCGCGCCAGGTCGTCGAAGTAGAAGGCCACCTTCCCCCCGGGGTTCGGGTAGCTGCCGGTCAGTCCGATCACCGTCAGCGTGTTCCCGGGGGCCCCGGAGGGGCTGTAGGTGCCGGCCGTGAGGTCCCGGTGCTTGAACACCTTCGTCCGCTCCTCGTAACTGGCCCGCAGCGCGGAGGAGTAGTCGCCGGGCAGCCGTGCCTGCTCGCCGATCCGGTCCGGGAGCACGATCCGGTGCCCGGCCGGACCACTCCTGGCCGCGGCCGGGGTGCCCGCGCCCCCCGTCGGTCCGTCGTCCCGAGTGACGGCGGCCACGGTCAGACCGGCGCCCAGGACGACGACCGCCGCCCCCGCGATCCAGACCCTTCCGGACACCGTCCGGTACCAAGGCGCCGCCTGCTCCGCCATCCCATCCCCCTGTCCGCACGAACGCTCTCAGCAGATCGCCGGATGATACGTCAGCACGCGAAGGGCCCGCACCCGCCTTCCGGGTCCGGCCAACGTTCACCGGGGCTTCCGTGCCCGGCCGCCCGGCGGACGCGCGCGCCCGGTCGGATGGGCCGACCGGACGACGGAACAGGGAGCGGGTGCGCAGCATGGATCGGCGGAGGTTCGCCGCGGCGGTGGCGGCGGGTGCGGTGGTGCCGGTGGTGGCCGGGGCCGGGCAGGCGCAGGCCGAGGGGACGGGCGGTCAGGAGGGCCTGCGGCGGCAGATGGTGAAGGCGCTGACCGGCGCGCTGGGCGACCGGGCGACCGCCGAGGCCGAGGTGCCGCGGATCCTGGACGTCTGCTTCGACTGGGCGCCACCGACGGTGGAGCCGGCGAAGGTGGACTTCCTGCTCGCCTACGCCTTCGGCAACCGCGCCCCGGCCGGCGGCGGGGACCCGGCCAAGGTGCGGTACGAACCGGGCCCGGTGAACCGGGAGTTGGCGGACACCGTGGCCAGGATCCACCGCCGCCGCAAGGTGCCGGTGTACGCCCAGTGGGAGATCGCCCACTTCCTGACCGACGTCCACGGGCTGACCGACGTCACCTCGATCGAACCGGTGGTCGCCCCGGACGGGACGATCACCTACCTGAGCACCTACGGCGTGGCCGCCCAGGTCGCCGCCGCCCGCAAGGGCCTGCCCGGCGGGATCGGCACCGCCGGGGTGGTCGGCTTCCGGGACCACGTGAAGCGCTGCGTGCTCACCACCCGGCTGGCCGGGATCGCCTCGGCGGGCGCCCCGGCCGGGACGGCGATGCCGGGGACATACGACCCGCGGTCCGGCCAGGCCTGGACCCCCTGCGGCTACTTCTAGGTGGTGCACGACTTGGCGGGGCGGTGGCAGTTGGTGGAGCAGGGGGGGGGGGGGGGGGCGGGCGCCTTATCGGGCGCCCGCCGCTCCTCGGGCGGGTCGGCGGGCCGCTCAGCCCCGGTCGGCCGGCTGCACCACGCACACCGCGTTGCCCAGCATGCCGCCGAAGCCGCCGAGCAGCGCACCGGTGACGCTCTTGCAGACGGCCGCCTCCTGGGGGGTCTTCGGGCCGTTGTTGCTGCTGGTGTTGATGCTGGTGTTGTTGTTGCCGGTGCTGCTGTTGCCGGTGCCGTTGGTGCCGGCGCTGCTGCCGCTGCCGGCGGCGGCGGCCGTCCCGGCGAGGGCGAGCGGTACGGCCAGCAGCAGGGCGCAACAGGCCGTGGCGAGTGCGGAGTTCTTCGCGAGCATGGGGGAGCCCCTTCGGATCGAGACGGGTTCGGCGGAAAGCCGAGCCATCCCTATCCGAAGGGGCTCCCGCGGTCACGGATCCTGGGCCATCCGTGAGCGTGTCCGCGTCAGCGCCCGGGCGTCACGGGGTGGGCCGCTCCACCGCCCGGATGGCGGCCGCGAGTTCGAGCACCCCGCGCTCCTTGAGCACCCCGTAGTGGTCCCCGGCGAGCTCCACCACGGTGGGCGGGGCGGCCGACCAGCCGGTGCTGCCCTCGATGAAGGAGTAGTCGTCGCCCGAGGCCTTGAAGACGGTCACCGGCGCCGCCAGCCGCCGCTCGGCCAGCTCGCGGAAGCTGTACTCGAACTCGTAGGTCTCGCCGACGATCCGGGTGATCCGGCGGATCACCTCCTCGTCCAGCGCGGGCAGCATCCGGTGCACCCCGGCGACGAACGAGGACTCGTCGACCGTCCCGGCCAGGCAGCGCTCCAGCTCGGGCCCGCTGATCGCCCCGGCGAACACCGAGAACAGGATGGTCACGTACGCCGGGTTGGCGTACGAGGACTCCCGGCCGTACTCCCGGCCGTCGGCCTGCCGGACCTCCGGGTTGCCCGGGCAGATCAGCAGCAGCTGTTCCACCCGTTCGCCCGCCTGCTCCAGCTGCCAGGCCGCCTCGAAGGCGACCCGGGCGCCGAAGGAGTAGCCCCACAGGGTGTACGGGCCCTCGGGCTGCACCCGGCGCAGCTGGGCGAGGTCGGCGGCGGCCGTCTCCCGGATGGTGGCGTACGGCGTCTCGCCCTCGTTGATGCCGTGCGCCTGGACGCCGTAGAAGGCACGACCGTCGCTCGCCTCCCGGCCGAGCAGCCGCAGGTTCATCGGGTAGCCGCCCAGCCCGGGCCAGCAGAACACCGGCCGGCCCTGCTGCCCCGAAGCCCCCGACTCCGCCGACTCCCCCGGCTTCCCCAGCTGCAGCGGGACCAGCCGTGAGGCCGGCGCGCCGTCCGAGGCCGAGATCCGGGCCGCCAGGTCCGCCAGCTTCGGGCACTCGAACACCACCTGGAGCGGCAGCGAGGTCCCGAACTCCCGGTTGATCCGGTTGACCAGCGCCACGGCGGTCAGCGAGTTGCCGCCGGCGGCGAAGAACTCGTCGGTCACCGACACCTCCTCGTACGCGAGCGCCTGTCCCCAGGCCTCGGCCAGCCACCGTTCCCGCGCGGTGCGCGGGGCGACGAACTCGCCGCGCCCGCCGTCCGCGCGGACGGCCTCGGAGCCGGCCAGCGCCTTGAGGTCGACCTTGCCGTTCGCGGTGAGCGGCAGGGCGTCGACGATCAGCACCCGGTTGGGCAGCATGTAGTCGGGCAGCAGGGTGGCGAGTTCGTCCTTGATGATCTCGGCCGGGCCCTTCATGTGCACGGTGTCCTCGTGCATGCCCTCGCTGGCGATCTGCTCCTCGCTCACCTTCCCGCCGAGGAAGAAGTACGAGGCGCCGGTGGGGATGCCCGCCGCGTCGAGGATCTCGTCGATCCGGCGCGAAGCGGGCAGCGGGTGGCCGGACTTGGAGCTGTAGCCGGAGGACATGAAGCCCAGGCCCAGGCCGTTGCGCTGGAGGTGGTGCAGCTTCGTGCCGAGCGCGACGTACTCCAGCCAGTCCTCGGCGGCCCGGCTGACCGCGGTGATGCCGAACGCGGCCCGGGCGTACACGGCCTGGTTGATCGCGATCACCTGCCGGGACTCCACCACCTCGTCCGCGACGCCGGTCAACTCGCCGTCGGCGTAGCGGTAGAGGCCGGCCGGCAGGCCGTCCACCCGGTCGCCGTGGGCCTGGACGTACAGCTCGGTGTGCTCCTCGGGGGCGAGGCCGCGGTTGCGGTCGACGGTGAAGCTGCCCAGGTAGTGGTCCTCCTCGGCGACGTCCAGCCGCTGCCGGACGGCCGGGTCGAAGCCCTGCGGGCGCACCTCCAGGCCGTACTCGGGCAGCACCTCCTCCAGCACGCCCAGCATGTGCCCGGTCTCGAACTCCAGCACCTCGCGGATGTTGTTCCTGTACACCGGCTCGATCGCCGCGGTCCGCCCGGAGAAGTGCAGCGTCAGGTACGGCTCCGGGCGGGCGTCGGCGGCGCCGACCCTGACCAGGGTGTGCTCGACCGGGTGGTAGTAGTACAGCCCGGCGGCCAGCCCGTCCAGGCCGCCGGTCTCCAGGTACAGCTGGGTCGCGTAGAGCGCGCCGGGCGAGGCGTAGGCGTACTTGGGCAGCAGCCGCTCCTCGCTGTGGAACTGGCCGAACCAACGCAGGATCCGGCCGAGTTCGGGGAAGCTCAGCAGGCCGAGCTCGCGGCCGAAGGGGCCGGCCGGGCGGGGGGCGAGCAGCGCGGTGAGGTCGTCCCGGGTGACCGGGCCGCCGTCGTAGAAGCGGTAGGTCTTGCGGGCGAAGACGGCCCGCCGCTGGGTCCCGCTCTCGCGCCGGCCGGGCAGTTCGACCTTCTCCCGGCCCGCCAGCTGGGCCGGGGCCCGCACCCCGGGGTCGGACAGCTGGGCCCGGACCTGGAGCCGGCTGGCCTTGGACTGGTGGTGGCCGCCGTGGTTGCCCTGGTCCATCAGGGCGGCCTCGCGCGGGTTCAGTTCGACGCAGGCGACCAGGTTCTGGTGGCCGGTGCGCGCGTCGGCGGTGACCACGGCGGCCGAGCGGCGGACCCAGGTGTGCTCCTCGATCGCCCGGGCGATCTCGTCCAGCTCGACCCGGTAGCCGCGCAGCTTGACCTGGTTGTCGACCCGGCCGGCGAACTGGAGGGTGCCGTCCGGGTTCCAGTGCACCAGGTCGCCGGTGCGGTACAGCTTCTCGGCCGGGGCGAACGGGGAGGGCACGAACCGCTGGGCGGTCAGCTCCGGCCGGTGCAGGTAGCCGCGGGCCAGCTGGACACCGCCGATGTACAGCTCGCCGACGTCCCCGAGGCCGACCGGGGCCAGCCGTTCGTCCAGGACGTAGCACTGGGTGTTGTCGACCGGCCGGCCGATCGGGACCGAGCCGGCGCCGTCGCCCAGCGCGGCCGGGTCGACCAGGTGGGCGGTGGCGTTGATGGTGCACTCGGTCGGGCCGTACAGGTTGACCAGCGCGGCCCCCGGCAGGGCGGCGGCCAGGTCGCGGGCCAGCCGCAGCGAGAGCGCCTCGCCGCCGGAGAACAGGCCGGTCAGGCCGGTGCAGTCGGTGAAGCCCTCGGTGTCCAGCAGGGCCTGCAGCAGCGTCGGCACGCACTGCAGGGCGGTCACGCCGTACCGGCGCACGGCGGCGACCAGCGCCTCCGGGTCCCGGTACAGCCCGGGCGTGCCGGCCACCACCCGGGCGCCGACGGCCGGGGCGAGGATCTCCCACTGGGCGGCGTCGAAGCTCATCGGGGTCTTCTGCAGCACGGTGACCCCGGGGGCGAGGTGCCCGGCGGTGTGCAGCCAGCGCAGCTGGGAGACCACCGCCCGGTGCTCGATCTGCACGCCCTTGGGGCGGCCGGTGCTGCCGGAGGTGTAGATCACGTAGGCCGTCGACTCCGGCTGCGCCCACTCCTCGGGCTGCCCGTGCGCCTCCGTCCGCTCGTGCGCAGGCGACTGCCCGTGCGCCGACGGCGCCTCCTCGACGGTGAGGACCGCGGTGCCGGCCGGCAGCAGCCCGGCCAGCCGCTCGCGCAGGTGCTCCTGGGTGAGGACGATCCGGGTGCCGCTGTCCTCGATCATGTAGCGGAGCCGGTCCTCCGGGTACTCGGGCGACAGCGGCAGGTAGCCGGCCCCGGCGTACAGGACGCCCCAGGCCCCGGCGACCAGCTCCACCGAGGGCTCGACGTACAGGCCCACGCAGTCGTCCGGGCCCGCGCCCGCGCCCAGCGCGCGCAGCCGCGCGGCCAGCCCGCGGGCGCGTTCGGACAGCTCCAGGAAGGTGAGGCGGCCGTGCTCGCCGACGACGGCCGGGGACGCGGGCCGGGTGCGGGCCTGCCGGTCCAGCAGACCGGTCAGCGCGGTGCCGACGGGTGCCCGGCGGGCGTGCGGGAGGCGGGTGGCGGGGTTGGCGGGGGTGCCGCCGGTGGCGGTGGTGGTGGCGGTGGCGGCGAGGTCGGTGTTGCGCATGGGAGAGCCTTCGGTGCGTGGACGTACGGACCCCGGCGGACCTGCTCACCAGGAGCGCCGGGTACGGACTCCACCGTCGGCCGCCCGCCGTCCCGACCGCATGAGGCACCGGTCTGGACCTGTGCCGGATCCGTCCCGGCGGGACGCCCGTGCGCGGTCGGGCATTCGTGCGTTCACGATCACGTAACCGGCCGGAAGCGAGCCGTCGGTAGCGTCGGACCCATGACGGCACCCCGCACCCGCCCCGAACGGTTCTGGCACCGGCCCTTCCGCAGGTCGAACCGCAGGTGCGCGGCGCCCGACGCCCAGTCCACCCGGCCGCCCGCGCACCCCGGCGGCCCGCACCGGCCGACCCGCGGCCACGCCGCTCCGGCCGCTCCGGCCGCGGAGGTGTCCCGGCTGTCCCTGCCGGACGGGACCGAGCTGCTGCTGCGCCCGGCCGGCCCGGCCGACAAGGCGGCGGCCCTGGCGATGCACGAGCGCTGCTCCCCCGCCGCGCTGCGGCTGCGCTACCACGGGCCGGTCCGCGACGCCGACCGCTACCTGGAGCACCTGCTGGACCCCCGGCACGGCCGCAGCCTGGTGGTGGTGGCCCCCGACGGGCGGGTCATCGCCCTCGGGCACCTGATGTGGGACGAGGACGAGGCGGAGCTGGCCGTGCTGGTCGAGGACGCCTGGCAGCGGCAGGGGCTCGGCCTGGCCCTGCTCCGGCGGCTGACCGCGCTGGCCCGGGCGGCCGGGATCGGCGCGGCGTACGCGGTGACCCAGGCCGCCAACACCGGGCTGATCGCCGCGATGCGCCGGCTGGCGGCGCCGCTGGACTTCCACTGCGAGGACGGCACCCTGGTGATCACCGCCACCCTCGCCGCCGGGGCCGCGCCCGCCACCGCCTCCGCACCCGTTCCGGGCCGCTGATCATTTCTTCACGACATCCTTACCGGCTGCTCCGGGAACCCGGGGCAGCCGGTGAGGCGTCCTTCCCCGCAGCAGGGGTCCCTCCGTACACCGCCCTCCTTGACGGGCCGTCAGCAGCCCCCGCAGCGGCGTCGCAGCTGGCGGCATGGGGTCCGGATCGTCCGGCCGGGCCACGGAGTCGGTAGGCTGGCCCCGTCCCCGCCGCCCGACGGCCCGTTATCCGGCCGACAGGTGGTGCCGCAGCAAGGAGGAACCACTGAGCATGGCAGGCACCGAATCGGAGCCCACAGGCGCACGCGACGCCTCGCTGCCGGCCCGCGCCAAGATCGCGGTCACGGCCGGCAAGGTCGCCGCCGCCGTGTCCCGCAAGGCCGGTCGCGGGAGCGGCTCGGTGATCGGCGGCAAGGTCGCCCTCAGGCTCGACCCCGACCTGCTCGCCACCCTCGCCGACCACCTCGACGTCGTCCTGGTCAGCGCCACCAACGGCAAGACCACCACCACCCGCCTGATCGCCGAGGCGCTGCGCGCCGCCGGCCCGGTGGTCTCCAACGCCCTCGGCGCCAACATGCCGGCCGGCATCACGTCCGCCCTGGCCGGTGGCTCGGAGGCCCGCTTCGGCGTGATCGAGGTCGACGAGAAGTACCTGGCGACGGTCGCCCGCGACACCCACCCCAAGGCGATCGCCCTGCTCAACCTCTCCCGCGACCAGCTCGACCGCGCCGCCGAGACCCGCATGATGGCGGAGAAGTGGCGCGAGGGCCTCCAGGACACCGAGGCCGTGGTCATCGCCAACGCCGACGACCCGCTGGTGACCTGGGCCGCCTCCTCCTGCAAGAAGGTGGTCTGGGTGGCCGCCGGACAGGCGTGGAAGGAGGACGCCTGGTCCTGCCCCGCGTGCGGCGGCGTGATGCAGCGCCCCGGCGACGACTGGTTCTGCCAGGACTGCGGCTTCCGGCGCCCCAACCCGCACTGGGCGCTCCAGGGCACCCACGTGATCGACCCGCAGCGCGGCGCCTGGCCGATCCAGCTGCAGCTGCCCGGCCGGGCCAACCTGGCCAACGCCACCAGCTCGGCCGCCGTCGCCGCCGTGTTCGGCGTCTCCCCGCAGGTCGCCCTGGAGCGGATGCGCTCGGTGTCCGCCGTGGCCGGCCGCTACGACGTGGTGCAGTACCAGGGCCGGGACATCCGGCTGCTGCTCGCCAAGAACCCGGCCGGCTGGCTGGAGACCTTCTCGCTGATCGACGGCCCGCCGGCCCCGGTGATCCTCTCGGTGAACGCCCTCGACGCCGACGGCACCGACACCTCCTGGCTGTGGGACGTCGACTACGAGCGGCTCGCCGGGCACCCGATCTTCGTGATGGGCCAGCGCAAGCTGGACCTGGCCGTCCGCCTGGAGGTCGCCGGGCTGCAGTTCCACGTCGTGGACACCCTGGAGCAGGCCGTCCGGATGGCCCCGCCCGGCCGGATCGAGGCCATCGCCAACTACACCGCCTTCCAGCAGCTGCGGAAGGTCGTGGCCGGCTGATGCCGCGCCCGCACACCAGTCTTTTCGTGACGGAAGGCCTTCGAGGATGAGTGAGAGCAGCCTGCGCGTGGTCTGGGTCTACCCGGACCTGCTCAGCACCTACGGCGACCGCGGCAACGCCCTGGTCGTGGAGCGCCGGGCCCGCCAGCGCCATCTCAACGTGACCCGGATCGACGTCCGCTCCGACCAGGCGATCCCCACCAGCGGGGACATCTACCTGATCGGCGGCGGCGAGGACCGCCCGCAGCGACTGGCCGCCGAGCGGCTGCGCGCCGACAGCGGCCTGGTGCGGGCCGCCGAGAACGGCGCGATCATCTTCGGCGTCTGCGCCGGCTTCCAGATCATGGGCCACGAGTTCGTCAACGACCTCGGCGAGCGCGAGCCGGGCCTCGGCCTGCTGGACGTCTGGACCACCCGGGGCGAGGGCGCCCGCTGCGTCGGCGACGTGCTCGCCGACGTGGACCCGCGGCTCGGCCTGCCGCAGCTGACCGGCTTCGAGAACCACCAGGGCGTCACCCACCTCGGCCAGGGCGTCCAGCCGTTCGCGAACGTCACCGTCGGCCGCGGCAACGGCACCGGCGACGGCACCGAGGGCGCCTGGCGGGACACCGTCTTCGGCACCTACCTGCACGGCCCGGTGCTGGCCCGCAACCCCGCCGTCGCCGACATGCTGATCCGGCTGGCCCTGGACGTCAACGCCCTGCCGCCGGCCGACACCACCTGGTACGACGCGCTGCGCGCCGAGCGCATCGCCGCCACGGCGCGCCCCGCGTAGTACCCACGCAGTGCCCGGGGAGTGACCACGTGGGACCCGCGTGGGACCGACGTGGTCACCCACCCCTCACGACGCACCCCGCGTCGTACGACCGGGCCGCCCCGCCCGGGTGCCCGCGATGCGGTCATCCGGCCCACGGGCGGCCCCGGACGTACGACAATGGGGCTGCCGGCTGCACACCCTCCTCGGCAGCAGGCTGCAATTCCGCGCGGGGGCGCCGACGGCGCCGCTCCCGCGTCGGCTCCTGCCCGGCCGGACCAGGGGTCGTATGCTCGACTTCACGGCCGTTTTCGGATGCTCTGTCCGGATCCGGCCGGTGCTTCACCCCGAGGCAACCTCCCCGTCACCCCGGTGGGGAAGGCCTCGTCGCGGTGACGGCTCGTCGTCCCAGCCTGTAGTCCGGCCGTTCCTCGGTTCTGCTCGGGAGTTGCAAAGCTAATGCGTATCGGAGTGCTGACCAGCGGCGGTGACTGCCCCGGCCTGAACGCGGTGATCCGTTCCGTGGTCCACCGGGGGGTGGTCGACCACGGCGACGAGATCATCGGGTTCGAGGACGGTTGGCGCGGTTTCCTGGAAGGGCACCACCGCCCCCTGACCCTCGACTCGGTGAGCGGCATCCTGGCCCAGGGCGGCACCATCCTCGGGTCCTCCCGGGTGCAGCCGAGCCACCTGCGGGACGGCGTCGAGCGGGCCAAGAAGTACTGCTCCGACCTCGGCCTGGACGCCGTGATCCCGATCGGCGGCGAGGGCACCCTCAAGGCCGCCAAGCTGATGAGCGACGCGGGCCTGCCGATCGTCGGCGTGCCCAAGACCATCGACAACGACATCGCCGCCACCGACGTGACCTTCGGCTTCGACACCGCCGTCTCGGTCGCCACCGAGGCCCTGGACCGGTTGAAGACCACCGCCGAGTCCCACCAGCGGGTCATGGTCGTCGAGGTCATGGGCCGGCACACCGGCTGGATCGCGCTGAACGCGGGCATGGCGGCCGGCGCGCACGCCATCGTCGTCCCGGAGCGCCCCTTCCACATCGAGAAGCTCACCGCCGTGGTCCGCGAGCGCTTCGACCGGCAGAAGAAGTTCGCCATCGTGGTCTGCGCCGAGGGCGCCAAGCCCGAGCCCGGCACCATGCACTGGGAGGAGGGCAGCAGGGACATCTACGGCCACGAGCGCTTCACCGGCATCGCCACCCAGCTCTCCCGCGAACTGGAGCACCGCCTCGGCAAGGAGGCCCGCCCGGTCATCCTCGGCCACACCCAGCGCGGCGGCACCCCCACCGCCTACGACCGGGTGCTCGCCACCCGCTTCGGCTGGCACGCCGTCGAGGCCGTCCACAAGGGCGCCTTCGGGCACATCACCGCCCTCCAGGGCACCGACATCAACCTGGTGCCGCTGGCCGAGGCCGTCGCCGAGCTCAAGACCGTCCCGCAGGAGCGCTACCAGGAGGCCGAGACGGTCCTCTGACCGCCGCCCCTCCCGCCCGTTCCGGAGCCCCCGGCAGCCGCCGGGGGCTCCCGTGCGCCCGGCGGGCGTTCCGGCCACCGCCCCGTTAGCGTGGGCCCCAGGAGCCCTCCCCGGAAGGACGACGCATGGAGATCCTGGCGTACGGCGTGCAGGCCGACGAACGGCCGCTGCTGGAACGGGCCTTCGCAGGCCGGCACGGACTGCGCTGCCTGGACGTGTTCCTCGACCGCGACACCGCCCCGCTCGCCGCCGGCCACCCCGCCGTCAGCAGCAGCGTCAACGCCGTCCTCGACGCCGACACCCTGGCCGTCCTCGCCGCCGGCGGCACCGAGCTGATCGCCCAGCGCTCCACCGGCTTCAACAACATCGACCTCGACGCCGCCGCCGACCTCGGCCTCACCGTCGCCCGGGTCTCCCACTACAGCCCGTACGCCGTCGCCGAACACGCCTGGGCCCTCGCCCTCGCCGTCAACCGCCGCCTCACCCGCGCCGCCACCCGCACCCGGGAGTTCGACTTCCGCCTCGACGGCCTCCTCGGCCGGGACGTCCACGGCATGACCGTCGGCGTGATCGGCACCGGCAAGATCGGCGAGTGCTTCACCCGGATCGCGGCCGGCTTCGGCACCGAACTCCTCGGCTGGGACATCACCGAGAACCCGGCCTGCCGCGAACTCGGCATGCACTACACCGAGTTGCCCGAACTCCTCACCCGCGCCGACCTGGTCAGCCTGCACGTCCCGCTGCTCCCGGCCACCCACCACCTGATCGACACCGCCGCCCTGGCCCGGATGAAGGACGACGCCATCCTCGTCAACTCCAGCCGCGGCGGCCTGATCGACAGCGCCGCCCTGGTCGAGACCCTGCGCGCCGGCCGCCTCTCCGGCGTCGGCCTGGACGTCTACGAGGAGGAGACCGGCGTCTTCTTCACCGACCGCTCCGTCCAAGGCATCACCGACGACGTCCTCGCCCGCCTCGTCACCTTCCCCCAGGTCCTGGTCACCAGCCACCAGGCCTACTTCACCCACACCGCCGTCGGCCAGATCATCGACGCCACCGCCCGCAACATCGACGACTACGCCGCCGGCCGCACCAACGAGAACACCCTCGCCCCCGGGCCCTGACCGAAGGGAGCGGAGGGGTCTGCTAGCGTCCCGCGCATGATCAAGACCGTGCCGTTCACCGGCGGCGAGAAGGAAAGCCTGCACACGGCCCTGGACCGGCACCGGGACGTGGTGGTGTGGAAGGTCCAGGGCCTGGACGACGAGCAGTTGCGGCGGCCGATGACGCCGTCGGGGACGAGCCTGCTGGGCCTGGTCAAGCACCTGGCCGGCGCCGAACTCGGCTGGTTCCGGGAGACCTTCGGCCGGGAGACCGGGCCGCTGCCGTTCGACCTCGACGCGGACGAGAGCTCCGACATGCGGATCGAGCCGCACGAGTCGACGGCGGAGGTGCTGGCCTTCTACGCCCGCGCCCGGGCCGCCGCCGACGAGGTGATCGAGGAGCTCGACCTGGAGTCCACCGGCACCTCCTGGTCGGGCCGGACGGTCTCGCTGCGCTGGGTGCTCATCCACATGGCCACCGAGACCGCCCGGCACGCCGGGCACCTGGACATCCTGCGCGAACTCACCGACGGCGCCACCGGGGACCACGACCGGAGCTGACCGACAGCGGCCCCGGCCCCGGCCCGCCTACTCGGCCGGGGCCAACTCCGCCGCCAGCTGCCGCAGTTCGTGCCCGTACTCCGGGTTGGCGAGGGCCGCCGCGAACTGCGCCCGCAGGTAGGCGGCGGGGTTGCCGGTGTCGTACCAGGTGCCGGCGATGACCTGCCCGTAGACGGCGCGGCGGGCCGCGTAGGCGTTGATGGCGTCGGTCAGGTAGACCTCGTCCTCGGGCTTCTCGTGCCAGCGGCGGGTGAGTTCGCGCAGTTCGTCGACGATGCCGGGGGTGATGACGTACCCGCCGATGGCGGCGTACCCGGAGGGGGCGTCGGCCGGCTTGGGCTTCTCGACCAGGCCGGTGATCCGCAGCGACCCGCCGCCGAGGTCCTCCTTCACCACCGGGACGCCGTAGCGGTAGGAGTCCTCGGGCGCCATCGGCATCAGCGCCAGCACCGGCGCGTTGGTCTGCTCGAACGCCCGGATCAGCTGCTGCGCCCGGGGCACCTCGGCGACGAACACGTCGTCCGGCCAGAGCACCAGGCAGGGCTCGTCCCCGAAGTGCCGGGCGGCGTTGAGCACCGGGGTGCCGTTGCCGTACGGGCCGTGCTGGTAGAGGTAGCTGATGTGCCCCTTGCGGGACAGCTCCCCGACCTCCTCGACCGCGTCCGCGAACGCCGCCTTGCCGTCCCGGCGCAGTTGCTCGACCAGCACCGGGTTGGGGCGGAAGTGCTCCTGGATCAGGCCCTTGTCGCCGTTGACGACGATGGTGATGTCGGTGATGCCGCTCTCGATCAGCTCGCGCACGGTGTGCTCGATCACCGGCTTGTCGCCGACCGGCAGCATCTCCTTCGGGGTGGCCTTGGTCAGCGGCAGCAGGCGGGAGCCCAGCCCGGCGGCGGGGATGACGGCACGGCGGATGGTCCTGGGGGCCATGTGATGCTCTCTCATGTCGATGGTGCTGAGCCGCAGTTGAGCGGCACCGCGACCGACGCTACCAAGGATCACTCCATGATCATTACCGCCCGCCGGGAAGCGGCGGACACCACCGCCGCCCCCGCACCGGCCGTTCACCCGGGCCGGGTAGAGGCCGTTTCCCCGGCCTCCTCCATGGCCTCCTCCACGGCCCCCTCCCCTGCCGTCTCCCCGGCCACTCCCCCCGCCGGCCGTACCGCCGGCCGCACCGCCAGGGCCAGCAGCGCGAGCCCGGCGAACAGTGCGGCGGCGATCAGGCCGTTCACCTGCAGCCCGGCCGTGAACGCCGAGCGCGCGCCGCGCAGCAGTGCGGCGCCCTGCTCGGCGGGCAGGTGCCGGGCCGCCTCGACCGCGGCGGCCGGCGAGTCGGGGCCGCCGCCCGTGCGGTCGCGGTAGACCGCCGCGGCGACGGTACCGAGCACCGCGAAGCCGAGCGAGCCGCCGAGGTAGTTGCCGGTCTCCGACATCGCCGCCGCCGAGCCCGCCCGCTCCGGCGGCACCGAGTCGAGGACCAGCCCGGTGCCCAGGGCGAACAGCGGCCCGGTGCCGAGCGCCAGCACCGCGCTGCCGGTCATCACCAGCGGCAGCGAGCCCGCACCCCCGTCCACGGCGACCAGCAGCAGGGCGCCCAGCGCCGAGAGCGCCAGGCCGCCGGCGATCGCGGTGGTCGGCCGCACCCGGCCGAGCAGCCGCGGCGCGGCCAGGGTGCCGGCCGCCACCGCCAGGCCCATCGGCGCGAACAGCACGGCCGAGGCGAACGGCGAGCGGCCCAGCACGCTCTGGAGGTACTGGGTGACCAGCAGTCCGGTACCGGCCATCGCCGTCCCGGCCAGCACCAGCGAGACCAGCACCGCCGCGAACAGCCGGTTGCGCAGCAGTCCCAGGTCCAACAACGGCTGCTCCAGCCCCCGTTGACGCCGGACGAAGAGGTAGCCGACGCCGGTGCCGAGCAGCAGGGCGGCCGCCGGGACGCCGGTCGCGCCCCCGACCGGCAACTGCTTGACGCCGTACAGCACCAGCAGCACCGCCGCCAGCGACAGCCCGACCCCGGCTGGGTCCGGCCGCCCCACCTCCCCGCCGCGGAACTCGGGCAGCAGGAACGGCCCGGCGGCCAGCAGCAGCGCCATCGCCGGGACGGCGGCCAGGAACACCGACCCCCACCAGAAGGACCGGAGCAGCAGTCCGGCCAGCACCGGCCCCAGCGCACCGCCCGCGAACTGGCAGGTCGCCCAGACGGCGACGGCCCGTCCGCGCTCGCGGTCGTCCCGGAACATGTTCGTGATCAGCGCCAGCGTGGACGGTGCCAGCGTGGCCCCGGCGACGCCCAGCAGGGCCCGGACCACGATCAGCATCAGCGGGTCGACCGCGAGGGCGGCGACCACCGACAGCACCGCGAAGGCCGCCGCGCCGATGAGCAACAGGCGTCGACGGCCGATCCGGTCGCCCAGCGTGCCCATGGTGATCACCAGCCCGGCCACCATCAGCCCGTAGCCGTCGCTGATCCACAGCTGTTCGACGGCGGAGGCGCCCAGGTCCGCGCTCAGCCTCGGCAGGGCGAGCAGCAGCGCCGTCATGTCCATCGCGACCACCAGGGTCGGCAGCATCAGCAGGGCCAGCCCCAGCCGGGCCCGGTCGGCTCTCATCGCGTGCTCCTCGTCGTCTCTCGTCGCGGGTTCCCCGCACCGGGTTCCTCGCACCGGTCGGTCGGAGCGGCCGGGGACTTCTTGACGTCGGAGCACCGGGGGACGGGAAGAGACCCGAGGGACGGGAAGAGACCCGACGGATGGGAGAGACCCGAGGGGGGCGACGAAACCCGTGGGAGATTTCTCCGACGGGGATGTCAAGACGGCGGCCCCGGCTCCGACCGTACGGTCGAGGGGCCCGCACGGGGCCCGCCCACGACGAGGAGGACGCGATGAAGTTCCTGATCAGCCTGCACATCAACCCGGCCGTGCTGGACGCGCTGACCGACGAGGAGAAGGCCGCGATCGGCGCCGGGCACGGCGCGTTCATCGAGGAGTTGAAGGCCTCCGGCGAACTGATCCTCACCCAGGCGCTGGTCGACCCGTCGCAGGCCGCCGTGGTCACCGTCCGGGACGGCCGGCCGGTGGTGACCGACGGCCCGTACCTGGAGGCCAAGGAGTTCCTGGGCGGCTTCTACCTGCTCGACTGCGACAACAAGGAGCGGGCCGTCGAACTGGCCGCGCGGATCCCGGACGCGGCGATCGAGGGGCTGGGCGTCGAGGTGCGCCAGGTGATGTTCTCCGACGGACACTTGGAGGCATGACGGCACCGGACTTCGAGGGCCTGCTGCGTGAACTCACGCCGCAGGTCCTCGGCACCTTGGTACGACGGTACGACCGCTTCGAGGGCTGCGAGGACGCCGTCCAGGAGGCCGTCCTCGCCGCCACCGTGCAGTGGCCCGAGGAGGGCGTACCGGACAACCCGCGCGGCTGGCTGGTGACGGTCGCCTCCCGGCGGCTGGTCGACCGGATCCGCAGCGACCGCGCCCGCCGCGAGCGCGAGCACGCGACCACGGCCGCCGAGGTGCTGCCCGAGGACGTGCCGGACACCGACGACACCCTGGTGCTGCTGTTCCTGTGCTGCCACCCGGCGCTCACCGCCGCCTCCCAGACCGCGCTCACCCTGCGCGCCGTCGGCGGCCTGACCACCGCCGAGATCGCCCGCGCCTTCCTGGTGCCGGAAGCCACCATGGCGGCCCGGATCAGCCGGGCCAAGCAGCGGATCCGGGCCGCCGGCAGCTCCTTCGCCCTCCCCGAGGGCGCCGAGCGCGAGGAACGGCTGCGGGTCGTCCTGCACGTGCTCTACCTGATCTTCAACGAGGGGTACACCGCCTCCTCGGGCAGTGAGCTGCACCGCACCGACCTCGCCCAGGAGGCCGTCCGGCTGGCCCGGATCGTGCACGCCCAGCTGCCCGAGGACTCCGAGGTGACCGGGCTGCTCGCCCTGATGCTGCTCACCCACGCCCGCCGGGCCGCCCGCACCACCGCCACCGGCGACCTGGTCCCGCTGGCCGAACAGGACCGCACCGGCTGGGACCGCCCGCTGCTCGACGAGGGCACCGCCCTCGCCAAGGCCGCCCTGGCCGGCCCCGCCCTGGGCCCGTACCAGCTCCAGGCCGCCATCGCCGCCACCCACGCCGACGCCGCCACCGCGGACCGGACCGACTGGGCCCAGGTGCACGCGCTCTACCTGATCCTGGAGCGGATCGCCCCCAACCCGATGGTCACCCTCAACCGCGCCGTCGCCCTCGCCGAGCTGAACGGCCCGCGGGCCGGCCTCGACCTGCTCGCCACCCTGGACGCCGACCGGCGCCTGGCCGACCACCACCGGCTGCTCTCCGTCCGGGCCCACCTGCTGGAACGCTCCGGCGACCGGGCGGCCGCGTACGACCACTACCGCCGCGCGGCCAAGGCCACCGCGAGCCTCGCCGAGCAGCGCTTCCTGGAGGCCCGGGCCCGCCGCCTCCAGCCCTGACGCGCTCCTGCGGCCCCGACCCGACCTATGACCCCGACCCGCCCTACGACCCCGACCCGCCCTACGACCCTGCGACGCCCTGCAGCCCCAGCGCCGTCCGGTACCAGGGCGCCGCCCCGGCGAGGCGGGCCAGCGGGCCCGGGCCGGGCGGGCAGGCGGCGAGGCGCCAGACCGCGTCGCTCCGGTACCAGTGGTCGCGGGCGACCATGGCGAACTGGCGCTCGGAGACCGGGCCCGGCACGGCGGCGAGCCGTCGGCGGCACTGTGCCCAGGTCAGCGCCGGGCCGTCCTGGGCGGGCAGCAGGCCGAACCCGGCGAGGGCGTCGAGCAGCTCGCCGCTGCGGACCGGGTCCGGGTGGGCCGCGTGGTGGACGCCCGTCACCCGCTCCGGGGCGTCCAGGGCGAGCCCGGTGATCAGCCGGGCCAGGTCGGTCCGGTCCACCAGGGAGAGCCGGGCCGCGCCGCCCGCCCAGCGGCCCGGGACCCTGCGGGCCAGCTCGGCCAGGGCGGGCACCACCCAACGGTCGCCCGTCCCGGTGACCAGGGCCGGGCGCAGCACCGCGGCACCGGCGGCGAGGGCGTGCCCCTCGCCGAGCAGCCGGGTGCGGCTGGCCGCCGACAGCGGCGCGGTCGGCGCCCCGCCGACCCCGAGGTCCGTGTGCGGGCCCCCGCCGTACACCGCCGTGGTCGACAGGTGAACGATCCGCCCGATCCCGGCCCGGGTGGCCGCCGCCATCAGGGCCGCCGTGCCCCGGTCGTTCACGGCCGCGCACTCCTCCTCGCCGCCGGTGACCTGGGAGGCGAGGTGGAGCAGCACCCCCGCACCCGCGCACAGCCCGTCCAGCGCGGAGCGGTCGGCGAGGTCGCCGGGCACCCAGGCGGTGTGCCCGTCCGCGACGGGCTCCCCGCGCACCAGGGCCCGCACCGGCACGCCGCGCGCCACGAGGGCCTCCCGTACGGCCGATCCGATGAACCCGGTGGCCCCGGTGAGCGCGACCACGGGCCGCTGTGCCGCCGCCATGCCTGATTCCTCCCTGCCGACCGGCCGGTCAGTCTAGCGACGCCCGGCCCACCCGAACCCTCGCCCGACACCGGCCCGCCCACCGGCCCGACACCACCCCGCCCACCACCCCGCCCACCGGCCGGGCCACCCGTACGGAGGGGGCGGCGGCACGCCCGGGGTAAGGCCCACCTAGGCTGTATGCCAAGCAAAACGGGCGAACCGGACCCCCAGTGGGGACCACAATGACGGAAAGCGGGACCCGCCGATGGGCGACGGAATGTCAGGAATGCACCACCACGGCGGGATGACCCCACTAGGCCCGTTCACCCTCTCCAACGTCTGGACCTGGTCCCCGGACTGGGTGTTCCTGCTCGGCGGCCTGGTCGCGCTGGCGCTGTACCTGACCGGCGTGGTCCGGCTGTACCGGCGCGGCGACCGCTGGCCGGTCGGCCGGGTCGTCGGCTGGGTCGCGGGCGTCGCCAGCCTGCTGCTGGTCACCTGCAGCGGGCTGAACGACTACGGCATGGTGCTGTTCAGCGCGCACATGATCCAGCACATGGTGCTGTCCATGCTGACGCCGATCCTGCTGCTGCTCGGCGCCCCGATCACGCTGGCGCTGCGCGCGCTGCGCCCGGCGGGCAAGGGCCGGCCGCGCGGTCCGCGCGAGCTGCTGGTGGCGCTGCTGCACAGCCGGTACGTCCGGGTGATCTCGCACCCGGCGTTCACCATCCCGATGTTCATCGCCAGCCTGTACGGGGTCTACTTCACCCCCGCGTTCGACTTCCTGATGCAGTACCGCCTCGGGCACATCTTCATGATGGTGCACTTCCTCATGACGGGTCTGGCCTTCTTCTGGCCGATCATGGGCGTCGACCCGGGCCCGCACCGCCCCGGCCACGTGATGCGGATCATCGAGCTGTTCATGGGGATGCCGTTCCACGCCTTCTTCGGCGTGGCGGTGATGATGGCCAGCCACCCGCTGGTGACCACCTTCACCGTCCAGAGCGCACCACCCGGCACGGACCTGCTGGAGGACCAGAAGCTGGCCGGCGGCATCACCTGGGCGTTCGGCGAGATCCCGACCGCGATCGTGCTGATCGCGCTGGTCTACCAGTGGATGGGCTCCGAGCAGCGGCAGGCCCGCCGCCGGGACCGCTCCGAGGAGCGCACCGGCGACGCCGAGCTGGAGGCGTACAACGCCTACCTGGCCTCGCTGCACAAGAAGGGCCAGCGCCCGGCCGCCGCCCCGGCCGCCGCGCCCACCGCCACCCCGGCGGCCGACGCCGGCTGAGCCCCGGCCCGCCCGCAGCGCCCGGCCCGCCCAGAACACCCGGCCCGCCCGGAACACCCGGAGCCCACGCCCTCCCCGGAGCCCACGCCCCCGGAGGACGTGGGCTCCGTCATGTCGTGGAACGGTCGTTCCCCCGGGCGCGTTCGAGGGGTATGCACGCCCTGTTCCTCCCCGCCGTCCTGCTCGGCGGGTACGTCCTGCTCTGGCTGCTCGGCTTCCTCGGCTGCGCGCTGTTCCAGCGCCGCCGCCCGGTGCCCGCCGGGGCCGACTACCTGGTGGTCCTGGGGGCCGCGCTGGACGGCTGCGAGCCCGCGCCGACCCTGGCGGCCCGGCTGGACGCCGCGCTGGAACGATTCGCCGCCGAGGAGGCCGCCGGGCACGCGCCGCTGGTGCTGGTGACCGGCGGCAAGGGCCCGCACGAGGACTGCACCGAGGCCGGCGCGATGGCCCGCTACCTGGTCGCCCGGGGCGTCCCGGCCGAGCGGATCCGGCGCGAGGAGCGGGCCGTGAACACCGCCGAGAACCTGCGGTTCAGCGCCACCCTGATGGCCGCCGAGCACCCCGGCTACCGCTGCGCCGTCATCACCAGCGGCTTCCACACCGTCCGCTCCGCCCTGGCCACGCGCCGGGCCGGCGCCCCCGCGCGGGTGCTCAGCGCGGACGGTCCGCTCGCCCACGGCCCGTACCAGCTGCTGCGCGAGGCGGTCGGCACCGCGCTCGCCCTGCCGCGGGCCAACGGCGCGGCCGTCCTGCTGCTGACCGGGGCGGGAGTGGTGCTCGGCCTGGCCTGACCGGGCCACGGGCGCCCGCCGCCCGGTCCGGCGGCCCGGCGGGCCCGGTGGAGATGCGAGGAGGCCCCCGGGCCCGCCGCAGCGGTCCCGGGGGCCTCCCGGTGCGTCAACCCGAAGGGTGTCAGCCGAGGTTGGCGATCGCCTCGTTGAAGGTCTTCGACGGGCGCATCACGGCCGCGGCCTTGGCCGGGTCCGGCTGGTAGTAGCCGCCGAGGTCGACGGCCGAGCCCTGGACGGCGATGAGCTCGTCCACGATGGCCTTCTCCTGCTCGGTCAGCGCCTTGGCCAGCGCGTCGAAGGCCTCGGCCAGCTCGGCGTCGGCGGTCTGCTTGGCCAGCTCCTGGGCCCAGTACATGGCCAGGTAGAAGTGGCTGCCGCGGTTGTCGATGCCACCGAGGCGGCGGCTCGGCGACTTGTCCTCGTTGAGGAAGGTGCCGGTGGCGCGGTCCAGGGTGTCGGCCAGCACCTGGGCGCGGGCGTTGTCCGTGGTGGAGGCCAGGTGCTCGAAGCTGGCGGCCAGCGCGAAGAACTCGCCCAGGCTGTCCCAGCGCAGGTAGTTCTCCTTGACCAGCTGCTGGACGTGCTTCGGGGCGGAGCCGCCGGCGCCGGTCTCGAACAGGCCGCCGCCCGCCATCAGCGGGACGACCGACAGCATCTTGGCGCTGGTGCCCAGCTCCAGGATCGGGAACAGGTCGGTCAGGTAGTCGCGCAGGACGTTGCCGGTGACCGAGATGGTGTTCTCACCGCGGCGGATGCGCTCCAGCGAGAACTTGGTGGCCTCGACCGGGGACTTGATCTCGATCTGCAGGCCGGTGGTGTCGTGCTGCGGCAGGTACGCCTTGACCTTCTCGATCAGCACGGCGTCGTGGGCGCGCTCGGCGTCCAGCCAGAACACGGCCGGGTCGCCGGTGGCGCGGGCGCGGGTGACGGCCAGCTTGACCCAGTCCTGGATCGGCAGGTCCTTGGTCTGGCAGGCGCGGAAGATGTCGCCGGGCTGGACGGCCTGCTCCAGCACCACGTTGCCCTCGGCGTCGACCAGGCGGACGGTGCCGGCGGCCGCGATCTCGAAGGTCTTGTCGTGGGAGCCGTACTCCTCGGCCTTCTGGGCCATCAGGCCGACGTTCGGGACCGAGCCGATGGTGGCCGGGTCCAGGGCGCCGTGGGCGCGGCAGTCGTCGAGGACGGCCTGGTACACGCCGGCGTAGCTGCTGTCCGGCAGCACCGCGAGGGTGTCGGCCTCCTGGCCGTCCGGGCCCCACATGTGGCCGGAGGTGCGGATCATGGCCGGCATCGAGGCGTCGACGATGACGTCGCTCGGCACGTGCAGGTTGGTGATGCCCTTGTCGGAGTCGACCATGGCCAGGGCCGGGCCCTCGGCCAGCTCGGCCTCGAAGGAGGCCTTGATCTCGGCGCCGTTCTCCAGCGCGTCCAGGCCGGCCAGGATGCCGCCGAGGCCGTTGTTCGGGTTCAGGCCGGCCGCGGCCAGCGCGTCGCCGAAGCGGGCGAAGGTCTGCGGGAAGAAGGCGCGGACGACGTGGCCGAAGACGATCGGGTCGGAGACCTTCATCATGGTGGCCTTGAGGTGCACCGAGAACAGCACGCCCTCGGCCTTGGCCCGGGCGACCTGGGCGGCCAGGAAGTCGTTCAGGGCGGCGGCGCGCATCACCGAGGCGTCGACGACCTCGCCGGCCAGCACCGGGACCTTCTCGCGCAGCACGGTGGTGGCGCCGTCCTGGCCGACCAGCTCGATGCGCAGGGCACCGTCGGCGGCGATCACGGCGGACTTCTCGGTGGAGCGGAAGTCGTTCTCGCCCATGGTGGCGACGTTGGTCTTGGAGTCGGAGCTCCAGGCGCCCATCCGGTGCGGGTGGGTCTTGGCGTAGTTCTTGACCGACTGCGGGGCCCGGCGGTCCGAGTTGCCCTCGCGCAGGACCGGGTTGACGGCGCTGCCCTTGACCTTGTCGTAGCGGGCGCGGACGTCCTCGTCCTCGGCCGTGCGCGGCTCGTCCGGGTAGTCCGGCAGGGCGTAGCCCTGGGCCTGGAGCTCGGCGATGGCGGCCTTGAGCTGCGGCACCGAGGCCGAGATGTTCGGCAGCTTGATGATGTTGGCGCTCGGGGTCTTGGCGAGCTCGCCGAGCTCGGCCAGGGCGTCGCCGATCCGCTGGGCCTCGGTCAGACGCTCCGGGAAGCTGGCGATGATCCGCCCGGCCAGGGAGATGTCACGGGTCTCCACCCGGACGCCCGCCGTCGAGGCGTACGCCTGGACCACCGGCAGGAACGAGTAGGTCGCCAGGGCCGGAGCCTCGTCGGTGTGCGTATAGATGATGGTCGAGTCAGTCATCGAAACTCCGCTTCACGTCTCCAACGTCTTGACGTCAAGATATCTCGTCCCGGGCCCCACTCTCCACCTCCCCCCGCCCCGGAGCGCGCGCCGGTCGGATCCGGGAGCCCGCGCGGGGCGCGACCGGCGGCCGGATCCACCGTGGTCCGGTGCGCGGCGCACGGCAAGCGGAGCGCTCCGGAGCCGTACGGGACGGGCGGGGTTGGGGCGGTTGTACGACACCGTTCGGGCCGAGTTCGGGCCGACGCGGGACTGGTGTAGTCCAATCGGGTGAGCCGGGTGTCAGGAGTGCGTCAACGCACCACCCCATTCGGTCAACGCTGCGTCAGGACCGGCGCGGTCCGGCAGGACCCGGCCTAGCGTCGGGACGAGCAGTTCCGGCAGCAACCACCACCCCACTCGGGAGCATCCGCATGGCCTGCGTCGTCTGGCACGTTCCGGTCACCACCACCGGCACCGGAAGCACCGCCGCCCTCCGCCTCTTCCGCATGCGCAACGGCGTCCGCTGCGCCGTCGGCTTCTCCAGCCCCGAGGCCCTCGCCGCCCTCCTGGGGCCGGACCAGGCCTGGACCGAACTCGGGGAGGCCGCGCTGCGCAACCTCACCCGGCCGCTCGGCGTCGACACCCTGGTGCTCGACCCGGGGCTGGTCGCCCCGCCGGTCACCACCCCCGCCACCGTCGGGGCCGCCCCCGGCACGGCCCCGACCGCGACCCCGACCGCCCGCCTCCAGCACCGGTGACGGCCCCGCTACAGCTCGTCCCGGACGGCTTCGAACCCGCTCCGGGCCGTCCGGAGCAGGTCCGGGCGCTGCACGCCATCGCCCGGATCAGCCACGGGCCGGTGCCGCTGGACTTCGACCGGCTGGCGGCGGAGTTCCCGGCGGTCCAGAGCGGCCTGGCACTCGCCGGGGACGCCGACCTGGAGCTGCGGCTCGCCTGCACGGGGCCGGAGGAGCTGCGGGCGGTCGCCGCCGCCCTGCACCGGGCCGGCGCCGCCAAGGTCAGGATCGACCTGGTGCTGCGGGCGCTGACCCCGGCGCCGGTGACGCTCCGGCCGGTGCCGTGAACCGGCCGGGTCACTCGAACCCGGGGCGCGGGTTCGGGTTGACCGCCTGGCCGTCGATCTCCGCCCCCCAGGCGTCCACCCCACCGGCGTCCACGCAGTAGCCGCTGCCCTCGACGTGCCCGCCCGCGGCCCGGCAGGTGGCGGCGGTGACGTCGCGCCGGGCGGCCCCCGCCGCCGAGGCGGTGGGGGCCGCGGCCCCGGCGGCGAGCAGGACGGCGGTCGCGGTCGTGACGGCCACCCGGGCCGCGCGTGAGGTCATCATGCGGCCCACGACAGCACGGCGGCGCGCCCCCGGCGACCACAGCTCGCCCGCCCGGGTGCACGCCGCCGCGCCACGCCGCCCGCGCCGCCCGCTACGCGCGGGCCAGGGCCGCGATCGCGGCCAGCAGCAGCGCCGAACCGGCCACCAGGCCCGCGGTGACCGGCTCGCCGAGGAACAGCACGCCGATCACCGCCGCCGTGGCCGGCTCCAGCAGCACCAGCACCGAGGCGGTGGTGCCCGGGACGGCCGTCAGCCCGGAGAAGTACCACCGGTAGGCGAGCAGCGTGGGCACCGTCCCGAGGAACAGCAGCGCTCCCCCGGTCAGCGCCGGCTGCCCGGTGCTGGGCAGCACGTCCTGGAAGGCCGCGAACGGCAGCAGGCAGAGCAGGCCGGTGACGAAGGCGCCCCGGTCGGCCCGGGCCGACCCGCCGGCCCGGGCCCACAGGGTCAGCCCGCTCTGGCCCGCGCCCGCGACCACCGCCAGGCCGACGCCCAGCACCGGCCGGGGCCCGGCGGCCGGGGACGCCACCAGCAGGGCCAGCCCGCCGAGGGCGAGCGCGACGGCGGCCACCGCCCGCCCGGTGAGGCGTTCGCCGAGCAGCAGGTGCCCGCCGAGGCCGGTGAGCACCGGCCCCGCCCCGATGGTGACCAGGGTGCCCAGCCCCAGCCCCGCGCAGTGCACGGAGGCGAAGTAGGCGCACTGGCTGACGGCCAGCCCGAGGCCGGTCAGCACGGCGGAGCCGCGCCCGCCGCCGGAGGCCCGCCCGGCCCCCGAGGGCAGCAGTGCCAGACAGAGCGCCGCGACGCCGAAGCGCCAGCAGGAGACGGCCACCGGGCCGAGCCCGCTGGTGCGCATCAGCAGCGCGGCCACGGCTCCGCCCGCCCCCCAGGCGACGGCGGCGGCGGAAATGGACAACAGGCCGTGCCGGAACGGCACGGCGGTGCAGGAGGTCATGCGTCGGTACTCCACGATGGCTCGCCGGTTCAGGTCCGCGGGGTACGCGGGCGGCGGTCATCGCCCCGGCGCCGGGGGCGCTGCCTCCCGGCCGGGTCCGATCGGTGCGCCGCCCGCTAGCGGACCGGCGGCGGCAGGATCACGAAACGCACGGAACAAGCCTACGCCGCGCCTCCGGCGGCATGGCTATGCGGTTCACGTCATTCCCATAAACGAGTGGGTGATCCATATTGCCGGACCGGACGGCGAAGCTCAATTGCCGCTCAAATACTGAACCTACTCGCGAGTCACGTAACACGCCCATGAACAGACGGCCCCCTACCTGCACGGATATCTGGCAAAGAAAGTAAACATTCAGCAATGGAATCTGTGCAGAGGTCTATGAATAGCCCTACTGTGTGGCAACTCTCCGCGCTCCGCCCACCCCGGAGCCCCCACACACAGAGAGATCATCCATGGCTTCCCTCAACCAGATCTCGCCGCCCGACCAGAGCTCCGGCACCACCGGGACCGCACACCGGTCGCTCAAGCGCCACGTCGGACTCATCGGCCTCATGTGGGCCTCGGTCGGCTCGATCATCGGCTCCGGCTGGCTCTTCGGCGCGAAGAGCGCCGTCACCGCCGCCGGGCCGGCGGCCGTCATCTCCTGGGGCATCGGCGCCGTCGGCATCGTGCTGCTCGCGCTCGTGCACGCCGAACTCGGCGGGCTCTTCCCGGTCTCGGGCGGCACCGCGCGCTACCCGCACTACGCCTTCGGCGGCCTGGCCGGCATGTCCTTCGGCTGGTTCTCCTGGCTCCAGGCGGCCACCGTGGCACCGATCGAGGTCGAGGCCATGATCGGCTACGCCAAGGACGTGCCCTGGGCCAGCGGACTGCAGCACACCAACGGCACCCTGACCACCAGCGGATTCATTGTCGCGACCATGCTGATGGCGGTGTTCGTCGCGGTCAATTTCCTCGGTGTGAAGGTCCTCGCCCGGACCAACAGCATCGCCACCTGGTTGAAGATCTTCGTTCCTCTGCTCACGATCTTCATGCTGGCGATCACCAGCTTCCACGCCTCCAACTTCACCTCGCACGGATTCGCCCCGTTCGGCGCCAAGGGCGTGCTCGCCGCGATCAGCACCAGCGGCATCATCTTCGCCCTGCTCGGCTTCGAGCAGGCCATCCAGATCGCCGGTGAGAGCCGCAACCCCAAGCGCGACATCCCCCGCGCCGTGCTGGGCTCGGTCGCCATCGGCACCCTGATCTACACCCTGCTGCAGGTCGTCTTCATCGGCGCACTGCCGGTCACCGCCTTCGCCAACGGCTGGGCGAAGCTGGACTTCCCCGGCATCGACGGCCCGTTCGCCGGCCTGGCCACCCTGGTCGGCCTCGGCTGGCTGTACTACGTGCTCAAGGTCGACGCGGTGATCTCCCCCGCCGGCACCGGCCTGATCTACACCACCTCCACCTCGCGCATCTCCTACGGCCTGAGCCGCAACGGCTACGCGCCGCAGAAGTTCGAGCAGCTGGACCGGAACGGCGTGCCGTGGTTCGGCCTGATCCTGTCCTTCGTGACCGGCGTGATCTGCTTCCTGCCCTTCCCGAGCTGGCAGCAGCTGGTCGGCTTCATCACCTCCGCCAGCGTGCTGATGTACGCCGGCGCCCCGCTGGCCTTCGGCGCCCTGCGCCGCCGGCTGCCCGACCGCGAGCGTTCCTACCGGCTGCCGCTGGGCGGCGTGATCTCCCCGGTCTCCTTCGTGGTCGCCAGCCTGATCATCTACTGGGCCGGCTGGCAGACCCTGTCCCGCCTGGGCATCGCCATCGTGCTCGGCTACGCCCTGCTCGGCGGCTACGCGGCCTACGCGATCAAGAACCGCCTGCCCAACGCGCCGCGGCTCAACTGGAAGGCCGCCCAGTGGCTGCCGGTCTACCTGCTGGGCCTCGGCCTGATCTCCTGGCAGGGCGGCTTCGGCAACGGCACCGGCCTGATCCCGCTCTGGTACGACATGGCGCTGGTCTCGGTGTTCGCGCTGGCGATCTACTACTGGGCGATCCGGGTGGCGCTGCCCGCCGAGGAGATCGAGCGGGAGGTGGCCGACGTCGAGGTGGTCGACGCGGGCGGTCACTGACCGCCTGAGCACCCCCTGTGACCCCCGAGACTCCTGACCCCTGACGCCTGGGACCTGACAGGACGGGCCCGCCGGTCGTGACGACCGGCGGGCCCGTCCGCGTGCGTCAGAGGTTCAGAGGTCCAGCACCGCCCGCAGCGCGGCCTCCACCTCGGCCTCCGGGTCCTCGACCGGCCCCGGCGAGCGCCAGGCGACGAAGCCGTCCGGGCGCACCAGCAGCGCACCGCCCGGGCCCACCCCGTGCAGGGCGGCGAAGTCGCTGCCCGGCTCCGGCGCCAGGTCGTCCTCGGCGCCGTCGCCGATCCGGTAGGCATCCAGCGGGACGGCCAGCCGGTCCGCCGCCCGCCGGGCGCCCTGCTGCCAGGCCGCGCCCTCGGGGTCGGTGAGCAGCACCATCGCCTGCTCGTACAGGTCCAGCGTGGACAGCCGCACGCCCGCGCACAGCAGCCACTGGTGCGGGGCCCGGCTGCCCGGCTCGCCCGACGACTCGAACTGCTCCGGGACGACCGCACCCTGCGGGTCGGTGCCGACCACCGCGCCCCGCGGGTAGCGGTAGCCCAGCGCCACCGACAGCACCCCGGCCTGCCGCCCGACGCCGGGGACGACCGCGTAGCCGGGGTGGCTGTGCTCGGCGGAGCGGGCCGAGGCGCGCTCGCCGGTGACCTCGGCGACCGGGCGGCGCTCCTGCCCGTACGTCTCCAGCAGGCCGGGCCCGGCCCAGCCGCAGAGCACCGCGGCCAGCTTCCAGGCCAGGTTGTGGGCGTCCTGGATGCCGGTGTTGGAGCCGAACGCGCCGGTCGGGGACATCTCGTGGGCGGAGTCCCCGGCGAGCAGGACCCGGCCGACGCCGTACCGCTCGGCGACCCGTTCGGCGGCGTGCCAGGGCGCCTTGCCGGTCACCTCGACGTCCAGCTCGGGCAGGCCGACGGCGGTGCGGATGTGCCGTTCGCAGCGCTCGTCGGTGAAGGCCTCCAGGGGCTCGCCGTGCTCGGGGTGCCAGGGCGCGTGGAAGACCCACTCGGACTGGTTGTCCACCGGCAGCAGCGCGCCGTCCGCCTCCGGGTTGGTCAGGTAGCACGCGATGAAGTGCCGGTCGCCGACCACGTCGGCCAGCCGCTTGGCCCGGAAGGTGATGCTGACGTTGTGGAACAGCTCGCCCTTGCCGGTCCGGCCGATGCCCAGGCCGGTCCGGACCGGGCTGCGCGGGCCGTCCGCGGCGATCAGGTACTCCGAGCGCACCACCCGCTCCTCGCCGGTCTCCCGGCTGCGCAGCACCGAGGTGACGCCGTCGGCGTCCTGCTCGAAGGACGTCAGCTCGGTGCTGAACCGCAGGTCCGCGCCGAGGTCGCGGGCCGACCGCAGCAGCACCGGCTCCAGGTCGTTCTGGCTGCACAGGCACCAGGAGCTGGGGCTGAACCGGGCCAGCCGCCCGCCCGGGTCGATCTCCCGGAACAGCCACTCCTGCTCCTCGCCGGTCAGCGAGGGCGCTTGCAGGATGCCGTGGTTCGGGGCCAGCACCGAGGCCGCCTCACGGATCGCCGGCTCGATCCCGGCCACCCGGTACAGCTCCATCGTGCGGACGTTGTTGCCGCGCCCGCGCGGGTGGTGCGAGGTGTCGGCGTGCTTCTCGACCAGCAGGTGCCGGACACCCAGCCGACCGAGGAACAGCGAGGCCGACAACCCGACCAGGGAGCCGCCCACGATCAGGACCGGCACCCGTTCGTCCACCTTCGGATTCATCAATTGCTCCACCCTGTAAGGGGATTCCGCGGCCCGGCGACTGGACTCGGCGCCGCCCTGGACGGGCCCGCTCAGCCGGGCCCCGCTCTTCCATCCCCCGCCCGAGGGGGCCTGTGCCGCCCCTTCGCCCGGATGGCCCGCAAATCTCGCGCCGCGCCCGGTCGGCCGCTCACGATCGACCTCAGGCCTGGCGCCGAGCGCCCCGGGCCGACCGCCACCGCACCGCCCTCCCCCAGCCGGGAGCACCCGCCGGACGCGGCCGCCACGGCCCGCCGCGTGCGGCCAAGAGCAGAAAGTGAATCATGACGACTCTGTCCGAACCGCAGCCGAAGCAGCACGAGGAATCCGACACCCGGCTGAGGGTGGTGCTGATGCTGGAGATCCAGGACGGCGCCCAGCAGCGTTTCCTCGACGTCTACGAGCAACTGCGCCACCAGGTGGCCTCGGTGCCCGGCCATGTCAGCGACCAGCTGTGCCAGTCCATCAACGACCCCCGCCAGTGGCTGATCACCAGCGAGTGGCAGGACCAGGAGACCTTCCTGCAGTGGGTGGACAGCCCCGCCCACCGCGAGATGGTCAAGCCGATGCACGGCTGCGTCAGCGACAACTTCCGCTCGCTGCGCTACGCGGTGCTGCGCGAGACCTCGGCGGCCGGGTCCACCGGCACCAGGGCCCCGATGGAGGTGCCGCCCGGCCTGCCGCGCAGCGAGCCCGCCGGGCACGTCGGCCCGCCGCGGGCCGACCCGGGCCCGGACGGCGTGGTGCGCCACGCGCTGACCTTCACCGTCAAGCCCGGCAGCGAGGCCGAGGTGGCCCGGATCCTGTCCGGCTACACCTCGCCCCGGGCCGAGGTGGACGAGCACACCCGGCTGCGCCGCACCTCGCTGTTCATGCACGGCAACCGGGTGGTGCGCGCGGTCGAGGTGGTCGGCAACCTCGGCGACGCGCTGCGCCACGTGGCGATGCAGCCCGAGGTGCGGGCGGTCGAGGAGGAGCTCAACCCGTACCTGGAGGAGGCCCGGCAGCTGGGCGACCCGCAGTCCGCCCGGGCCTTCTTCGCCAAGGCCGCGCTGCCCGCCCGGCACCAGGCGATCGCCAGCTCCCCCTCCTCCGGGCGGCTGCACCGGCACGCCGTGCTCTACCCGGTGCGCCCGGGCCGGGGGCCGGCCGTCGCCGAGCTGCTCTTCGACCACGACAACCTCGCCACCGCCGACCCGACCGGCCCGGTCGCCGCGGCCATCGTCTTCCAGCGCGAGGACACCGTGGTGCGCCTGGTCGACCTCCGGGTGCCGGCCGAGGCCGAGGCCGCCGCCGCGCTCGGCGTGGCCGGCGACCAGGAGGCCGCCGAACTGGCCGCCCTGCTCGACCTCGGCCCCGCCGGGGACCTGCGCACCGCCGCGGGCCTGGGCGCGTTCCTCGCCGCCCGCGCCATGAGCCCGGTCACCGACCGCAGCTCGCAGAACGACTGACACCCGGCCAGCCCTCCCGGAGGAAAGCCATCATGACCACGCAGTTCCCGCCGATCATCAACGTCGACGAGGCCCCGGAGAACCGCCGCCACGGCGCCCTGTTGCGCACCATGCTCACCCCGCCCAGCTGCGGGGCGACCAGCGGCTTCATGGGCCTGGCCATCATCGGGCCCGGCGAGCGGATCAACGAGCACTACCACCCGTACTCCGAGGAGTTCGTGTTCGTCGTCTCCGGCGACCTGGAGGTCGACCTGGACGGGGAGACCCGGCCGCTCAAGCCCGACCAGGGCCTGATGATCCCGATCAACATGCGCCACCGCTTCCGCAACGTCGGCGACACCGAGGCCCGGATGGTCTTCCACTGCGGCCCGCTCGCGCCCCGCCCCGACCTGGGCCACGTGAGCACCGAGGAGACCTCCGGCGCCGGGGGGTCCGCCCCCGCCGACCCCCCGGAACACGCCAAGGTGGCCTCGTGACACGGCGGGTCGCCGTCACGGGGATCGGCGTGGTCGCGCCCGGAGGGATCGGGATCCCCGCGTTCTGGGACCTCCTGACGGCCGGCCGCACCGCCACCCGGGGCATCACCCTCTTCGACCCGGCCGGGTTCCGCTCCCGGATCGCGGCCGAGTGCGACTTCGACCCGGCCGCCCACGGGCTGAGCCCGGAGGAGGTCCGACGGGCCGACCGCTACGTGCAGTTCGCGATGGTCGCGGCCGCCGAGGCGGTCGCCGACGCCGGTCTGGACCTGGCCGCCGAGGACCCGTGGCGGATCGCCGTCTCGCTCGGCACCGCCGTCGGCGGCACCACCCGGCTGGAGCACGACTACGCCCTGGTCAGCGCCTCCGGCGCGCGCTGGGACGTGGACCACCGGCACGCCGAGCCCCACCTGCACCGGGCCTTCGCGCCCAGCACGCTGGCCTCCGCGGTGGCCGAGCGGGTCGGCGCGCACGGTCCGGTGCAGACCGTCTCCACCGGCTGCACCTCCGGCCTGGACGCGATCGGCTACGGCTTCCAGGCGGTCGAGGAGGGACGCGCCGACATCTGCGTCGCCGGCGCCTCCGACTCCCCGATCTCGCCGATCACCGTCGCCTGCTTCGACGCCATCAAGGCCACCAGCGAGCGCAACGACGACCCGGAGCACGCCTCCCGCCCCTTCGACGCCCACCGGGACGGCTTCGTCCTCGGCGAGGGCGGCGCCGTCCTGGTGCTGGAGGAGCTGGAGCACGCCCGCCGCCGCGGCGCCCGGATCTACGGCGAGATCGGCGGCTTCGCCACCTTCGGCAACGCCTACCACATGACCGGCCTCACCACGGAGGGGCTGGAGATGTCACGGGCGATCGACCACGCGCTCGACCACGCCAAGGTCGACCGCGGCGACGTCGACTACGTCAACGCGCACGGCTCGGGCACCAAGCAGAACGACCGGCACGAGACCGCCGCGGTCAAGCGCTCGCTGGGCGGCCACGCCTTCGAGACGCCGATGAGCTCGATCAAGTCGATGGTCGGGCACTCGCTGGGCGCGATCGGCGCGATCGAGGTGGTCGCCTGCACCCTGGCACTCGCCCACGGCGTGGTGCCGCCGACCGCCAACTACGAGACTCCGGACCCGGAGTGCGACCTCGACTACGTGCCGCGCACCGCGCGCGAGCTGCCGCTGAGCCACATCCTCTCGGTCGGCAGCGGATTCGGCGGATTCCAGTCCGCCGTCGTGCTCAACAGAACGGGGTGAGTTCCATGACGTCACGTCAGCAGGGCCGCCGGGCGGTCGTCACCGGTCTCGGCGTGGTGGCACCGAACGGTGTCGGGGCCGACGCCTTCTGGAAGGCCACCAGGCAGGGCGTGAGCGTCCTCGACCGGATATCCCGCGAGGGCTGCACCGAGCTGCCGCTCAGGGTCGCGGGCGAGGTGCGGGAGTTCGAGCCGCAGTCGGTGATCGACAGCCGCTACCTCGTGCAGACCGACCGCTTCACCCACTACGCGATGGCCGCCGCCGACCTGGCGGTGGCCGACGCGGGGTTCCGGCCCGATCCCGAACGGCCCTTCGCGGTCGGCGTGGTGACCGCGGCCGGCTCCGGCGGCGGCGAGTTCGGCCAGCGCGAACTCCAGCAACTCTGGGGCCAGGGGCCGCGGTTCGTCGGCCCGTACCAGTCCATCGCCTGGTTCTACGCGGCCAGCACCGGCCAGATCTCGATCCGCGGCGGCTACAAGGGCCCGTGCGGGGTGGTCGCCAGCGACGAGGCCGGCGGCCTGGACGCGCTCGCGCACGCCGCCCGCTCGGTCGAGCGCGGCACCGACGCCGTGGTGGTCGGCGCCGCCGAGGCCCCGCTCGCGCCGTACTCCATGGTCTGCCAACTCGGCTACCCCGAGCTGAGCCTGGCCGACCGGCCGGAGGCCGCCTACCTGCCGTTCACCGCGCAGGCCTGCGGCTTCGCCCCCGCCGAGGGCGGCGCGATGCTGCTGCTGGAGGACGAGTCGGCGGCCCGCCGGCGCGGCGCCGCCGTCCGGGCCCACCTGGCCGGACACGGCGCCACCTTCACCGGGGCCTCCCGCTGGGAGCAGTCCCGGGAGGGACTGGCCGCGGCGATCCGGATCGCGCTGGACGAGGCCCGGATCGCGCCCGAGGAGATCGACGTGGTCTTCGCGGACGCGCTCGGCGTCCCCGCCGCCGACCGGGCCGAGGCCCTGGCGCTGGTCGACGCGCTCGGCCCGGCCGCCGAGCGCGTCCCGGTCACCGCCCCCAAGGCCGGCACCGGGCGGGCCTACTGCGGCGCCCCGATGCTGGACGTCGCGGCCGCCGTGCTCGCCATGGAGGACGGCGTGCTGCCGCCCACCCCCAACGTCACCGAGGTCTGCCACGACCTCGCCCTGGTGACCGGCCGCGCCCGCCCGGCCGAACTGCGCACCGCGCTGGTGCTCAGCCGCGGGCTGATGGGCTCCAACTCCGCGCTGGTGCTCCGCCGCGGGGAGCCGACCTGACCCCCGCACCCCCGATCCACTGGACCTCCTCGAAGGGAACCCCGTGAGCAACACCCTCAGCTATCCCGAGCTGGCCGCCCTGCTCCAGGCCCGGGCCGGCGTCACCGTCGCCCCGAACGACCTGGAGCAGCCGGGCGCGCAGTTCGACGACTTCGGCGTCGACTCGCTCGGACTCCTCGGCATCGTCGGCGAGTTGGAGAACCGGCACAGCCTCAAGGTCACCTCCGGCGCCGAGTCCGCCAAGACCCCGGCCGAGTTCCTGGAGCTGGTCAACACCTCCCTCGCCGCGAAGGCGGGTGCCTGAGATGCCCGGACACACCGACAACGAGATCGTCATCAACGCCCCGCTCGACCTGGTCTGGGAGATGACCAACGACCTGGAGAACTGGCCGGACCTCTTCAGCGAGTACGCCTCGGTCGAGGTGCTGGAGCGCGACGGCGACCGGGTGCAGTTCCGGCTCACCATGCACCCCGACGAGAACGGCCAGGTGTGGAGCTGGGTCTCCGAGCGCACCACCGACCGGTCGTCGCTGGAGGTCAACGCCCGCCGGGTCGAGCCCGGACCGTTCGAGTTCATGGAGATCCACTGGGAGTACGCCGAGGTCCCGGCCGGCACCCGGATGCGCTGGGTCCAGGACTTCGCGATGAAGCCCACCGCGCCGGTGGACGACGACGGCATGGTCAACCACATCAACAAGAACTCCCGGATCCAGCTGCAGCTGATCCGCGAGAAGGTCGAGAAGCGGGCGGCCGAGCAGTGACCGGCGCCCACCGCGCACTGATCGTCGCGCGGATGAAGCCCGAGGCCGCCCCGGACATCGCCGAGGTGTTCGCCGACTCCGACCGCGGCGAACTGCCGCACCTGATCGGCGTCACCGGGCGCAGCCTCTTCCAGTTCGGCGACGTCTACCTGCACCTGATCGAGGCCGACCGCCCGCCGGGCCCGGCCGTCGCCAAGGTCCTCGGCCACCCGGAGTTCCGGACCGTCAGCGACCGCCTGACCGCCTTCGTCCAGGCCTACGACCCGGCCACCTGGCGCGAGCCGAAGGACGCCATGGCGCGCGAGTTCTACCGCTGGGACCGCTGAGCCGCGTCCCCGCTCCGCTCTGGGCCCGCCCCCGGCACCACGCCGGGGGCGGGCCCATGCGCGCGCCACGCGGGGGGCGGGCCCGTGCGTGCGCCACGCCGCAGGCGGGCCGGTGCGTGCGCGCACCACTACCACCCCGCCTCGAATCCGAATCACCCGGATCGCCGGGCCACCCGGGTGAACACGCCCCGGACTCCACCCGAAGGGCGCACTCTCCGTACCGGAGCTGCCACGCTCGGGTGGCAGGCGGCCCCACCCTGGTTGACGGTGGATCAGGCGCCACTTGTTCGCGAGTCCCCTGACCGGCACCGTGCCGGCGGTCGCGGCCCACGCGCCGGAAGGATCATCCTCATGCGTTCTGCACGCACGCTGCTCGCCGGAGCGGCCGTCGCCGCCGTCCTCACCGTCGGCACCCCCATGGCCTTCGCCGACGGCTCCTCCTCGGACCAGGGCAAGAACCTCACCTGGCAGGAGAAGCAGCCCGAGAAGGGCGGCTCCGACAGTTCGAAGGGCTACGACGACAAGAGCTCCGGCGAGCACAAGGGCTCCGACAGCAAGGGCTCCGACGGCAAGAGCTCCGGCGAGCACAAGGGCTCGGACAGCAAGGGCTCCGGCGAGCACAAGGGCTCCGAGGGCAAGGGCTCCGACGGCCGGGAGGAGGAGCACACCCCGCACGGCGGCGTGCACACCGGCGGCGGCGGCCTGGCACTGTCCGGCGGCGGCCTCGCCTCCGGCGCGGTGCTGCTGCTCGGCGGCCTCGGGGCCGGTGCGATCGCGCTGCGCCGCGGCCGTCGCACCTCCGGCGCCGCAGCCGTCTGACGTCCGCCACCGCCGCCTCTGGGCGCTCCCCCCTCCCGGGCGGGGCGCACGGGGGCGGCGGGCCGTTGCGGAACAGGCTCCCCACGAAGCACTTCGAGCGGAGGACACGGATGACCGGCGGTCCCGGCTCCGGAATGCCCAGGCTGCTGCGCGGCGGGATGGGCGCGGCAGCGGTCGGCCTGCTGCTGATCTACAACTCGGTGGACACCGGCCCCGCCGAGGACCAGGCGCGCGCCCACGCCGCTCCCCCGGCGG
>NZ_JBHZCN010000068.1:0-51320 GCF_042755465.1 Kitasatospora sp. NPDC059160
ACGTATTTCTACTAACTCCACCCCCCGCGGCCCCCCGCCCCACCGGCCCGCCCCGCCGGTCGCGCCCCCGCACCCCGCGTGCCCCCCCCGCGGGGGGTGCCCCCCGGGGGGCCCGGACTCCGTTCTCGTTCAGGTGCCGCGGGGTCCGTGGACCCCGGACGGTCAGCGGGTCGGCAGGTCAGCCGCTCCGCGGATCAGCGGGTCAGCGGGTCAGCAGGGACCGTTGTCGGTCCAGACGCCCCACTGGCCGCTCTGGGTCGGGTCGTCGCCCTTGGTCCACCACTTGTTGGTGTAGTAGTGGCCCTTCCAGGAGACCTTGGTGCCGCCGGCCGCGTAGGTGGCGTTCGGGTCCCAGCTCGGGGCGGCCGAGCAGGTGGCCGGCGTGGTCGGGGTGCCGGTCGGAGTCCCGGTGGGCGTGCCGGTCGGGGTGCCCGTCGGGGTACCGGTGGGGGTCCCGGTCGGCGTGCCGGTCGGGGTCTGGGTCGGCGTCGGGGTGCCGGTCGGCGGGGCCGGGCAGCCGGCAGCGGAGCCGTTGGTGGCGTTCACCATCGTGTCGAACAGGCTGGTGTTGGTCCCCAGGTCGTACAGCGAGAAGGCGAAGGAGCCGCCGAGGCCGTTGCAGTGCGCGTAGTCCAGCTTGGCCTGGATGGACTTGGCGTTCTCACCGCTCCAGAAGGTGGTGCCGTCGTAGAAGTAGGCGGCCTTGGCGTCGTCGTCCCAGAAGGTCTTGGACGGGTTGTCGACGAAGCCGGCCAGCTCCTTGTACATCTGGATGCCCGGGACGTTGCCGGACATCGCGGCGCCGGTGGCCGGGGCGGTGGCGGGCTGGAAGAGGCCGTTCTTGCCGTTGTTCTGGACGCCGGTCCAGCCGCGGTAGTAGAACGGCACACCCATGTTGATCTTGTTGGCCGGGAAGCCGCCGGGGATGCCGTACTGGGCGTCGCCGACCGTCCACGCCTTGATGGCGTTGTCGATCGAGTACTTGCCGTTGCCCGGCTTGGCCGGGGTCGACGGGTCGTTCGGGCCGGAGTACAGCGGGGCCTGGTGGTTGGTCGGACCCTGGGGGTCCCAGCCGCCGTGCATGTCGTAGGTCATGACGTCGAGGAAGGTCAGGTACTGACCGATCTTGTCGGTCTCGACGTTCATGATCTTGTCCTGGCCGGCGCCGACCGCCGCCGAGAGGGCGTAGGTCTTGTTGTCGGCCTTGCCCTGGGCGTCCAGCTGGTTGCGGAACTCCTGCAGCAGCAGGGTGAAGTTCTGCTTGTCGGCCGGGCTGGAGATGTTGCCGGTGTGGCCGCCGCCGCCCGGGTACTCCCAGTCGATGTCGATGCCGTCGAAGACGCCCTTGCCCGTGCCCGGACCGCCGTAGCCGGCGTCGGACGGGAGGTTGCCCTTGATGAACATGTCGAGGCAGGACGAGACCAGGTGCTTGCGCGAGGCGTCCGTGGCGGCCGCCGACGAGAAGTACTTGGAGTAGGTCCAACCGCCGATCGACAGCAGGATCTTGAGGTTGGGGTTCTTCGCCTTGAGCTTCTTGAGCTGGTTGAAGTTGCCCGCGATCGGCTGGTTCCAGACGTCGCCGACGCCGTCCACCGAGATGTCCGCGCCGAAGCTCTTCTGGTAGTCGGCGAAGGCGTCGGCCGCGCCGTCACCGGCGTTGGGGTTGTTGTCGTTGGTGTCGGCGGCCTTGGTCGCCTCGAAACAGCCCAGGTCGGACGGGGAGATGTTGGCGAAGTCGTAGATCAGGTAGTCCAGCTTCCCGGCCACGCCGGTGTCCTGGATCGTCTTCGGGTAGTACGCGTTGGCGTACACCGACCACTGGTCGTAGTAGGCGACCTTGATGCCGCCGCTGGTGGCGGTCGCGCCGGTGGAGTTGGTGGTCGCGGCGTTGGCCGCGCCACCGCCGGACAGCGCGAGGCCGGCGCCGAGCAGCAGCGAGGCGGTGGTGCCGGCCGCGATGGCGGCCAGGCTCTTCGGGCGGCGCCGGCGGGGCCCGTCCGGAGCCGGGGTCCCGGCCCTTTCAATGCGTGAGCGCAGCATGGGTGCGTGACTCCTGGGTGTGGGGGTTCCGTCGCCCGGTGGGGTGGCGCGTCCGGGGTGGGGCCGGACGACCGGGACATGACAGATCAGGGGTGGGAATCGAGCGGACAGGCCATGACGGACACCGGGATGTGCCGAACCGGCGCCCCCGGCACGAGGCCGGTGACGCCGGTTCAGGGGCTCCCTGCACCTGGGGAATAAAAATGGACTAGACCAACTCCCCCGTCAAGGGGTCCTGTTGGCCTTGAGACCCGCTTAAGGTTCCGCACCCGCCCCGGAACGGCGGCGCCCGGAGCCGGAACGGGCTCCCCGCGGCCCGGTGCTCAGAACCGGACGGCGTTCGCCACCTCGGCCTCCACCGTGCCGCTGAGCTCCCGGTTGGCCTGCGCGGTGGCCTGGGCGCTCTGGCCCGCCGCCACGTCCTGGACGGTCACCGCGGTGGCGTCCAGCAGCTTGCCGCTCCCGTCGGTGAAGTTCACCTGGACCACGTACCGGTACGACTCCTGGCCGTGGTTGGTGACGGTCAGCTGCGCCTGCGGCCTGCCGTCCGGACCGGTCGACACCGCGCCGACCGAGACGTCCCCCTTGGCGTCCAGCCCGCCCTTGATCCCGGCGACCGCCGAGGAGGCCGCCGAGACCGCCGCGGAGGCCTCCGCCTGCGCCGAGCCGAGCAGCCCGCCCACGCCGCCGGCCGCCGAGGCCAGCGCCGACGCGGCGGAGGCGGCGGCGCTGGCCGCCTTCTGCACCTCGCCGGCCGCCGCGGAGGCCTCACCGCGCGCACTCTTGCCGGAGGAGCAGCCGGCCAGCACCGCCGAACCCAGCACGGCGGCCGCCAACACCCCTGCGGCCAGCCGGTGCTGACGGTTCGTCGGTACGGCCGGGCGCGGTGCGGTGCGGCGCGGCCCGGAGGCGGCCCGGGTGAGCGGCTGGCGGTCCATGCGGGTCCTCGTTCCTTCCGGCGCCGGGCTGCCCGGCACACCTCCCGCCCACCCTCCGAGCCGCCCGCCGCGCCCGCCAGCAGGGGTGGTGCCTCCGGGTGAGGCCTCCTGCGGCCTTCCGGACGGGGCCCGGCCTCAGGACAGCCCGGAGCCCTCCTGCTCGTCGGCCTCCACCGCCGCCCGCTCCTCGCGCAGCCGCACCAGGTGCCGACGGCGCGCCACCACCCCGTACGCGCCCGCCGCGCTCGCCACGAAGGCCAGCGCGCCGACCCACGGCCGGTCGAAGACGTGCCCGGTCAGGTGGTCCAGCGAGTACCGCCCGGGGCCGGCCAGGCCCATCGCCAGGGCGGTCCCGCCCAGGAACGCCGGGTACTCGTAGCCGCCGGACATCGCGAAGAAGCCCGCCGGGGCGTGCACCGCCACGGCCCCGGCCATCGTCCCGGCCACCACCGCACCGGCCGCCGGGGTGGCCAGCCCGGCCACCAGCAGCGCGCCGCCGCCCGCCTCGCCGACGCCCGCCGCGATGGCGCTCTCCCGGGCCGGGTGGAAGCCCATGTGGTCCATCGCCTGGGTGGTGCCCTCCAGGCCGCCACCGCCGAACCAGCCGAACAGCTTCTGGGTCCCGTGCGCGATCAGCACCCCGCCGACCGCGCTGCGCAGGGCCAGCAGGCCCAGGTCCCTACGGTTCAGGCACATGTCGCATCCTCGTTTCCGCCGGGGGAGTGGTCGTCCGTACCTCCATGGCACCCGAGAGCGCCCGCCGGCTCGACCCGGGGCCGCCATCCGGGCGAATCCGGCCCCGACAAGGAATGCTGGGCCCATGTTCGTCTTCAACCTGGGCAGCGCCTTCATCACCTTCTTCGCCGTGGTCGGCCCGCCGAAGACCCTGCTGACCTTCGCCAGGCTGGCCGGGGACCGCAGCACCCGGGAGCTCCGGCGGCTGGCCGCCTGGAGCACGGCCGTCTCGGCGCTGATCGGCCTGGTCCTCGGCTTCGGCGCGGACGAGGTGACCACGCTCTTCCACATCAGCGACCAGTCGCTGCAGCTCGCCGGCGGGGCGATCTTCTTCGTCTACGCCGTCGCGCTGGTCTTCGGCCTCCACCTCGGCGCGGACGGCGACGACGACGAGCACCTGGGCAACCCGCTCGTGGACGGCATCCGCGAACTGCTGCTGCCGTACATCGCCAGCCCGCTCGCGATCACCGCCGTCCTGGTCGCCTCGCTCAACCAGGACAACTGGGGCTGGAAGGCCGCCGTCGCCGGGGCGTACGTGGCCGTCGCGGTGCTCAACTACCTCTGCGTGGCCGTGCTCGCGCCGCTGATGCGGCGCACCCACAGCACCTCGCTGGAGGTGGCGTCCCGGCTGCTCGGGCTGCTGCTCGCGGCGGTCGGCGTCGAGCTCTTCCTGGAGGGCCTGGCCGGGCTCGGGGTGCCGCTGCCCGCCGGGCACTGAGCCGCAGCCCCCGGACGGGCGCTCAGCCGGCCGCCAGGAGGGTCAGCACCTCGCCGATCCGCCCGCGCACCAGCGGGTCGGCGACCAGCCCGTCCGGGCCGACCGCGCCGCGCTCCAGCGGGATCCGCACGCAGGCCTGCGCCAGCACGGCCGCGCCGGTGTAGCCCAGGACGGTGCCCAGGGTCGCCTCGGCGCCCTGGCCGCGGCCGGGCCCGGCGCAGTTGATCCAGGCCGCGGGCTTGTCCGAGATCTCGATCCCGCCGACCGTCCAGTCCAGCAGGTTCTTGAACGAGCCGGGCAGCGTCCCGGCGTACTCGGGGGTGCAGACGAGCAGCGCGTCGGCCGCCTCGATCGCCGCCCGCAGCGCGGCCACCGGCTCCGGCAGGGGGTCGGTGTCGTGGTCCGGGTTGAAGTGCGGCAGCCCGGCCAGGTCGGCGTAGTACGTGGTCCGGACGCCGGGCAGGTCGTCGGCCACCGCGGCGGCGGTGCGCAGCACGGCCTCGTTGGCGGAACCGGCCCGCAGGCTCCCGGGCAGCAGCAGGATGTGGCGCTCGTTCGGCATGCCGAGGAACCTACTCCCTGACGTCCGCGTCAAGGCCAACCGGCGCCAGGGCCGGCCGGCGCCGGGGGGGGCAGGCGGGCTCGCGCCGGTCAGCTCGGCAGCAGCGGCCGCCAGGGTACCGGGCTGGAGAGGATCATCGAGCTGGCCGGCGGCCCGTACCCGCCGAGCCGGTCGCAGAGCGCCTCGAACTCGGCCATCGTGGCGACCGCGACCAGCAGCACGCAGCAGGCCCCGCCGGTGACCCGGTGCAGTTGCAGCACCTCCGGCCAGGTCGCCACCTCGGGGTCGCGCAGCACGCAGCGCGGGCCGTAGCACTGCACCTGGACCAGCGCGGTGATCGGCAGCCCGGCCCGGGTGGGGTCCACGTGGGCGTGGTAGCCGCTGATCACGCCGTCCGCCTCCAGGCGGCGGACCCGTTCGGCCACCGCGGGTGCGGACAGGCTCACCCGGCGGGAGAGTTCGTTGTACGAGAGTCTGGCGTCGGCCTGGAGTTCGGCCAGCAGGCGGCGGTCGACGGCGTCCATGGGGGCTCCCGGAGCGATGGTGATCAGCAGGTGTGATCAGCGGTTTTTCATTCGTAAAGCAGATCGACCGAACGCCTCGCGAACGACAACCCGAAGCCCTGTTGCGGTGCTCGTCGGCCATTCAAGCGGGGGACCGCGGCGCCGCACAATGGGCACCCCGGTGGAACCAGGACGTCCGTCCGCTCCACCGGACCCGGGCGACGCGGCCCGGACGGAGCAGGAGGGATCGGGATGGGGCACGACACGGTGGAGACACCCAGCCTGTCGTTCGGTGGGGACGGCCGGCCGGGTCGGGGCACCCCGTACGCGCAGTACGTGCGGCTGGAGGAGCTG
This sequence comes from Kitasatospora sp. NPDC059160, assembly GCF_042755465.1. NCBI lineage: Bacteria > Bacillati > Actinomycetota > Actinomycetes > Kitasatosporales > Streptomycetaceae > Kitasatospora > Kitasatospora sp. NPDC059160. Next base: position 5,851 of record NZ_JBHZCN010000068.1, read on the forward strand.
CACAGCCTCCAGCACCCGCGCAGCAAGGAGCCGGCCGAGCTGTCCTTCATCGTCACCACCCAGGTGATGGAGCTGCTCTTCGACCTGCTGCGGCACGAGTGGACGATCGCCCGGCAGGCGCTGCGCGAGGACGACCCGACCGCCGCGCGGGCCGCGCTGCGCCGCGGCACCCACGTCCAGGACGTGCTGGTGGAGTCCTGGGACCTGCTGGCCACCATGACGCCGCAGGAGTTCAACTCCTTCCGCGCCCTGTTCGGCGAGGCCTCCGGCTTCCAGTCCTCGGCCTTCCTGCACCTGGAGTTCCTGCTCGGCAACAAGAACGCCGCGCTGCTGAACATGTACGAGGGGATGCCGCAGACCCGGGCCGAGCTGGCCGAGGCACTGCGCTCCCCCGGCCTGTACGACGAGGTGCTCGGCCTGCTGGCCCGCCGCGGCCTGGCGGTGCCCGCGGCCGTCCCGGAGCAGCGCTACCGGCCCTCCGAGGAGGTCGCCGCGGCCTGGCGCCGGGTCTACACCGAGCCGGAGTACGCCGACCTCCAGCCGCTCGCCGAGACGCTGCTGGACGTCGCCGAGCGGGTCACCCGCTGGCGCCAGCGGCACCTCAGCTCGGTCAAGCGGACCATGGGCGCCAAGCCCGGCTCGGGCGGTTCCAGCGGACTGACCTGGCTGCGCAAGGCGGCCGAGCAGGACGTGTTCCCGGAGCTGTGGACCATCCGGGACGAGCTGTGACCGAGCCGGTGGCGAAGGAGAGAACGGGCATGACCACGCGCGAGGACTGCGCGGCGCTGGACGCCGTCGACCCGCTGGCGGCGTTCCGCGAGGAGTTCGCCCTGCCGGACGGGGTGATCTACCTGGACGGCAACTCGCTGGGCGCGCTGCCGGTGCGCACGCCCGAGCGGGTGGCCCGGGTGGTCGAGCGCGAGTGGGGCCGGGAGCTGATCCGCAGCTGGAACGACGCCGGCTGGTTCGAGCAGCCGTACCGGCTGGGACGGCGGATCGCGCCGCTGATCGGGGCCGATCCGGCGGAGGTGGTCGTCTGCGACACCACCTCGGTGAACCTGTTCAAGGTGCTCGCGGCCGCGCTCCAACTGCGCCCGGGGCGGCGCACGGTGCTCGGCGACGTCGAGGCCTTCCCGACCGACCTGTACATCGCCGAGGGCGTGACCGGCCTGGTCGAGGGCGGGCGCAGCGTGCTGATCCGCCCCGAGGAGCTGGACCGGCACCTGGACGGCGACGTCGCCGCGGTGGTGCTCTCGCACGTGGACTACCGCACCGGCGAACTGCTGGACATGCCCGGGATCACCGCCCGGGTGCAGGCCGCGGGCGCCCTGATGATCTGGGACGTCTGCCACTCCGTCGGCGCGCTGCCGGTCGAACTCGGCGCCGCCGGCGCCGACTTCGCGGTCGGCTGCACCTACAAGTACCTGAACTCCGGCCCCGGCTCGCCGGCCTTCCTGTACGTCGCCGAGCGGCACCTGGCGGCCGGTCCGCGGCAGCCGCTGAGCGGCTGGTTCGGGCACGCCCGCCCGTTCGCCTTCGAGCCCGGGTACGACCCCAGGCCGGGCATCGGGCGCTTCCTGACCAGCTCGCCCTCGCTGCTCGGCCAGGCCTCGCTGGAGGTCTCCCTGGACATCTGGGAGCGGGCCGACCTGGCCGCCGTACGGGTCAAGAGCCTGGCGCTGACCGACCTGTTCGTCTCGCTGGTGGAGGGCCTGGACGGGATCGAGGTGGTGACCCCGCGCGAGCACGCCCGGCGGGGCAGCCAGGTCGCGCTGCGGCACCCGGACGGGTACCCGGTGGTCCAGGCGCTGATCGCGCGCGGGGTGATCGGGGACTTCCGCGCACCGGACCTGATGCGCTTCGGCTTCACGCCGCTGTACCTCTCGTACACCGAGGTGTGGGACGCGGCCCGGCAGCTGGCCGAGGTGCTGGAGAGCGGTGAGTGGCGGGAGGAACGGTTCTCCCGTCGGGGCGAGGTGACCTGACCGGGGCAAGGGGCCGGCGGAAAGGGGCCGGCGGAAGGGGCCGGCGGCGGGGGGCCTTTGCCGTTAATAATGCACAGTATTAATCTGGTGCGCATGGCAAGGACATCGGCGGGCCACGAGACCCGCGACAGGCTGCTGCGGGCGGCGGAGGAACTCTTCGCCACCCGGGGCGTGGAGGGTGCCCTGACCAGGGACATCACCCGGCTGGCCGGACAGGGCAACCCGTCCGCCGTGCAGTACCACTTCGGCTCCCGCGAGGGCCTGCTCGACGCGATCATGGCCGGCCGCCAGGACCGCACCGAGCGGGCCCTCGCGCCGCGTCTGCCCGCACTCGCGGACTCGGACCTGTCCGGACTGCTCGACGCGCTGGTCGCGGCCGAGGCCACCGAACTGCGCACCGAACAGGGCCGGTACTGCCTGCGGATCTCCGCCCAGGTCAGCCACAGCAGCGGGGTCCGCACCCGGACCCCGCACCCCACCCTCGCGGGCGGCGGCTACTGGCGGCTGATCGAGCTGGTCGAGGAGCGGATCGCCGCGCTGCCGGAGCCGATCCGGCTGGAACGGATCGACCTGGTCCTCACCCTGGTGGGCGCGGCCCTGGCCGACCGGGCGCAGCAGTACCTCACCGGGTCCACCCCCCTCACGGACGAGGAGACCTTCCTCGCCGACCTGGTGACGGTGTCCGCCGCCATGCTCTCCGCCCCCACCCCCCGAAGGAGCACGTCATGAACGACCTCACCGGCAGGACCGTCCTGATCACCGGCGGCGCCCGCGGCCTCGGCGCCGAGGCCGCCCGGCTCGCCGTCGCGGCCGGCGCCAACGTGGTGATCACCGACGTGCTGGCGGAGGACGGCGCGGCCACCGCCGCCGAACTCGGCGAGCGGGCCCGGTTCGTCCGGCACGACGTGACCTCCGAGGCGGACTGGCAGCGCGTGGTGGACTTCGCGGTGGCGGAGTTCGGCGCCCTGCACGGCCTGGTCAACAACGCCGGGATCTCCACCGGTTCACTGCTCGCGGACGAGAGCGTCGAGCACTTCCGCAAGGTCCTGGACATCAACCTGACCGGCGTGTTCATCGGGATGAAGACCGTCGTCCCGGCGATGCGCGCGGCCGGCGGCGGCTCGATCGTCAACATCTCCTCGGCGGCCGGCCTGATGGGCCTGGCGCTCACCGCCGGCTACGGCGCCTCCAAGTGGGGCGTGCGCGGCCTCAGCAAGATCGGCGCGGTGGAGCTCGGCACCGAGCGGATCCGGGTCAACTCGGTGCACCCGGGCATGACCTACACCCCGATGACCGCCTCGGTCGGCATCCGGCGCGGCGAGGGCAACTACCCCAACACCCCGATGGGCCGGGTCGGCGAGGCGCCCGAGATCGCCACCGCCGTGGTCTACCTGCTCTCCGACGACTCCTCCTACGTCACCGGCGCCGAGCTGGCGGTGGACGGCGGCTGGACCACCGGGCCGACCGTCAGGTACGTCATGGGCCAGTAGCCCGCAGCGGGACCGGGAGCACGGCGCGCCCGGCGACGTGACGCAGCTCATGCCCGAGCGGGAGTTCGACCGCCATCGCACCAGGGAAACCTCGTCCTTGACGATCCGTCACACCCTGGGGAGGTTGGCGTGAACATCGAACTCGGTCCGCTCAAGCCGGATCCCTCCATGCTGGTCCTCGGCCTGGCCCAGCTCTTCCTGCTCATGTTCGCCCTCGGCGTCGTCCTGCTCCCCCGCATCGAACGGGTGCGGGCCCAGCGGTGGGACGCGACCGAGGGGCGCGCCGAACGGGCGGAGGCCGTCCGCGCCGAGGCCGAGGCGGTCCGGGACGCGGCGCTGCACGAGATCACCGAGGCCCGGCACCAGGCGGCCCGGATCCGCCAGGAGTACACCGAGCGCGGCACGGCGGCGATCGCGGCGGCCCGCGCCGAAGGCGTCCGCGACCGCGAACTGCTCCTCGCCACGGGCCGCGCCCGGATCGCCGCCGACCGGACGCAGGCCGCCGGTGTACTGCGGCAGGACGTCGGCGACCTGGCCGTCGTGCTGGCCGGCCGGGTGGTCGGCGAACCGGTGCACACCGTCGCCGCCCAACGCCGCACGGTGGAGCGGTTCTTCGCTCAGCCGATCGACTGACCGATCGTCAACTCGGCCACCAACTGGCGGTAGACGCCGAAGGCCGGCTTGCGCGTCCAGTCGTCGCGAAGCAGTCCGAAGTGGTGGAACGGACCCGGGCCGGCGCTGTCGGCGTCCCGGAGGGAGAAGAACGAGTAGCTCCGGACGGCGAGTTCACCCGCCAGCCCGGCCACCGCCCGGACCACCTGCTCCACCACCTCGGCCTGCCGGGCCTCGCTCCGCCCCGGACCGGTGGGCCAGCCGTTCTCGCAGATCCGCAACGGGACGGCCGGCCCGATCCCGGCCCGGGGCAGCGCGTCGTTCCGGAAGCCGGTGAGCACCGCCCGCACCGCGTCCGCGAGCCGCCCCTCCGGGACGGGGCGGAAGACGTCCGGGAAGAAGTCCAGGCCGACGTAGTCCAGGGCACGGTGGAAGCGCTCGTCGGCGAGCCGGCCCAGCTCCGGCCAGAAGGTGTCGGCGGGGTCGAAGCTCGGCACCGCGTTGAAACCGACCGCCAGGTGGTCGTAACCGCAGGCCAGCGCCTCCTCCTTGGCCGCGACGACACCCTCGACCAGCGCCCGGCGGACGTTCGGGGTGCTGCCGTCGAGGACGGGCAGGTCCAGGTTGGGCTCCTCGCAGATCTGCAGGAGCGCGAGGCGAGGGCCTTCGGCCCGGACGGTCCGCCGGACGAAGTCCAGCCAGCCCGCCAACTCCCCGCTGCGCTCGCGGAACTGGAGCACGAGGTCGAGCTTCCGCCCCTCGGCGGCGTACCGCTCGGGCCGCTCCGGCGTGTGCGCGCCGTCCGGGTACAGGCGGTAGGCGCGCACGAGCAACTCGGCCGCCTCCCCCTGGAGTTCGCGCAGGGCGGCGGTGATCTCCGCGGGATCGTCGGGGCGGACGGGAGGGATCAGCCCTGCCTCGTCGCCGAGCAGTCCACCGGGGTAGATGCCGAAGGTGAAGGTCATGGCGACACCGTAGCCGATATTTTTGGTGTCACTGCAAGTTTTAAGTGACACCATGATTCGGCGCTACGATGCGGCCATGGGACTTCGCGAACTCAAGAAGCAGCAGACCCGGGAACTCCTCTCCGACACCGCCATGGGCCTGTTCGCCGAGCACGGCTTCGACCGGGTCACCGTCGTCGAGGTGGCCCGGGCCGCCGGGGTCTCGCCCAACACGGTGTTCAACTACTTCCCGACCAAGGAGGACCTGTTCTTCGACCGGCAGGACGAGGTCGTCGGCCACCTCGCCGACGTGGTCCGCCGCCGGCCCGCCGGCAGCTCCGCCGTCGACGCCGTCCGGGCCGACCTGCTGGCGGGCCTCGCCGACGGGGAGCCGACGATCGGGCTCGACCCCCGGATGGCCGCGTTCTGGCGGATCGTCGCGGACAGCCCGGCCCTGCGGGCCCGGCTGCTGGAACTCGGCGAACGCTCCGAGGCCGCCCTGGCCGCCGCCCTGGCCGAGGAGTCGGACGCCGGACCGGCGGACCCGCTCCCCCGGGTGGTGGCCGGCGCCCTCGCCGGGGCCCACCGGGCGGCACTCGGCGAGGTGCGGCGGGCGATGGTCGCCGGGGAGCCGGCCGAGGAGGTGCGGGAACGGGTCGCGTCGGCGGCGGACCGGGCCTTCGGCCTGCTCGCCTCCGGACTCGCCGGATACCCGTCGGGGGGCTGAGCCGGAGCACTGGGTCGGGGCACCGAGTCGGGGCGCTGACGCGACTCGGGCCGCCCGGCCACGAGGGCGGGCGGCCCGAGGGGCACTGGCCGGGGCGTCAGCTGTGGCGGCCCCGGCGACGGCGGGCGGCCAGCACGGCGAGGCCACCCAGGCCGAGCAGGCCGACACCGGCCAGGCCGAAGACCACCGGCGCGTTACCCGCACCGGTCGAGGGCAACTCGCCGTGGCCACCGGGGTGGTGACCGCTCGGGTGGTGGCTGGTCGGGGCCGGGCCCGCGCTCGACGTGGACGAGCTCGCCGATGCCGAGGTGGTGCTCGCGCTCGGGGAGGTCGGGGTCGGACGCGGCGAGGTCGGGCTCGGGGACGTCGGCGACGGGGACGTCGGGCTCGGCGAGGTGGGGCTGGGCGAGGTGGGGCTGGGCGACGTCGGCGACGGCGACGTCGGCGACGGAGAGGTGGGGGACGGCGACGTCGGGGAGGGCGAGGTCGGTGTCGGGCTCGGCGTCACCCGGCAGTCCGGCAGGTCCCCGTCGAACGGGTAGCTGTGGATCTCGTAGCCGCCCGTACCGGTGTGGATCAGGTTGCCCGCGAGGTAGACCCGGCCGTTGATGCCCGGCTGGGCGAGGGTCGTGGTGCTGCCCGGGTTGCCGGCCATGACCGCGCCCTGGAACTGGGCGCTGCCGTTGATCTGCGCCGAGGTCGCGGTCGGGAAGTTGTACAGCAGCTTGGAGCGCAGGTCGGTGGTCTGGTCGCCGGCCAGGCCGGTGCCCGTGTAGGTGTTGATGACCGGGCTGTCCCCGAGCATGTTCACCACGACGGTGGCCCCGGCCGGGATGTTGGTGAAGACCAGACCGATCTGGCCGCCGCTCGGGGAGGCCAGGTTCTGGGTGACGTTGAAGACCTGCTTCATGCTGACGCCGTCACCGGTGAAGGTGGCCTGGCTGGAGGAGACGTCGACGGTGCCGGTCGCGGTGGCCCGCCCGACGCAGTCGGAGACCTCCTCGATCCGGGTCAGCACGTCCTGGTAGGGCGCGGCGGCGTTCGGGTCCTGGATCGACCGGCCGGTGGGGTCGATGCTGACGGTGCCGGTGACGCCGCCCGCGTGGCGCAGGTTGCCGAAGGCCGGGCCGTGGGAATCGCTGCCGCCGATCAGGATCGAGTTGCCGGTCCTGACGTCGACGTTGCCGCCGGTGGTGACGAAGTCACTGCCGTCGGGCGGCACGACGCGCGAGCCGACGCCCACCACGCCCATGTTGTAGACGCCGCCGCCGTTCTTGTCGACGGTCAGGTTCCCCAGCGTGACGATCTTGCCCTCGGCCTCGGCCGCGCGGCCGTTGACGGTGTAGTCGCCGCCGGTGAAGACGTTGATCGTGGCGTCCCGCCCGGTGAAGTCGCCGTTGTTCGGCGGCGGCCAGGTGGCGGGGCAGTCGGGGCCGGAGCAGGCGCCCAGCGGCGGGGCGAGCGGGGCGGCCGAACCGACCGTCAGCACGGCGGCCAGCGGCACGGCGGCGACGGCGGTCGCCACGGCGATCCGGACGGCCCGGCGGCGGCCGGTGGCGGGTGTTCTTCTCACGGCGGTCGCTCGGTGATCCGGCGAACCGGTGGCCTGACCCATCGACAATTCCTCCGCGCAGAGAAAAGGGCAGGTCCGGACGACCTGCCAGATTCATTCATATCTCCTGATGATCCCACAGATCAGAGACATTCAATCCTAAAACGGACTGTTCACACCCTGCGGGCCCTCAGATCGGATCCGAGCACCCTGCGGACGACCCCTCGTTCCGCCCGACCCGCCCGCCGCCGGGACCGCGGTCCCGCCCGCTCCCCCAGGGTCCGGCTCCCCGCCCGGCGGCTGGGCGGACTAGGTTGGAGGTCATGACCACCGAGGCCCAGGAGCAGGACGCGCCGCTCGTCGCCGTCGCGTCCGCCGACGCCGTACTGCGGCACCCCGAGGCGGGCGAACACCTGCTCACCGAGATCGAGCGGGCCCGCGCCGCACGCTTCCGGCAGGAGTCCGGGCGGACCGACTTCGTCGCCGGGCACGTGCTGGTCCGGCTCTGCGCCGCCCGCCTGCTCGGCGTCCCGGTCGCCGGGCTGGTGCTCGCCCAGGAGTGCCCGGACTGCGGCCTCGCCGACCACGGCAAGCCCTACCTGCCCGACCACCCCGGGGTGGAGGTCAGCCTGTCGCACACCCGGGGCGTGGTCGCGGCCGGCGCGGGCCGGCGCCCGGTCGGCGTGGACGTCGAGCTGGCCGGCCGGGGCGGCTCGCTGCGCGCCGTGGCCCGCCGGGTGCTCGCCCCCGCCGAGCTGGCCCTGGTCGAGGCGGCCCCGGAGCCGGACCGGGCGTTCCTGCGGCAGTGGGTGCGCAAGGAGTCGCTGATCAAGATCGGGCGGGTCACCCTGGACACCCTCGGGCAGGTCGACCTCTCCGCCCTGCCGCTGGACGTCCCGCCCGGCGCCCCGCTGCACAGCCGCTTCGAGGACCTCCACCTGCTCGACTGGACCGACCCCGGGCAGGGCGCCGCCGTCGCGGCCGTCAGCACCGCCCCGCCGCGGATCGTGGAGCTGGTCCCGGCGGGCTGAGCGGGGCACCGGGCCGGGCACCCGAGCGCGGGGCCGGTGGATAAGCGGTGTTAGCGTGCCTGGTCGTGGGCACGCCGAGCGCGCACGCCCGCCGTCCCCCCGCTGCCCACCGGATCAAAGGGTGCCCCGCCATGGCCAAGTTCCTGCTGAGCCTGCACGTCCTCGCGTCGGTCCTGTTCATAGGCCCGGTCGCGGTGGCCGTCAGCATGTTCCCGCGCCGGGCGAAGGCCGCCCTGGCCGGCGGCCCGGACCAGGCCTCGGACGCGGGCGTGCTGCGCGTCCTGCACCGGATCACCCAGGTCTACGCGCTGCTCGGCGTCGCGGTGCCGCTGCTGGGCATCGGCGTGGCCCAGGTGATGGACGTGCTCGGCCAGTCCTGGCTGATCGCCTCCATGGTGCTCACCGCGGTCGCCGCGCTCTCCCTGCTGCTCTTCGTGCTGCCCGGCCAGCAGGCCGCCGTGGACGCGCTCGGCCTCGACCCGGCGGACGAGCAGCGCACCAAGGCCGTCAGCGGCCTGCGGCTGCTGCCGATGACCGCCGGGGTGTTCAACCTGCTGTGGGCGGTGGTCGTGGTGCTGATGGTGATCCGCCCCGGCTCGACCACCGGCGCCTGAACCTCCGGCACCCGATCTCACGACACCCGACCTCACGACACCCGCACCCACGGCCCCCTCCCGCGGACGGGGTCGGTTCGAGTACCGTCCTTGCCCATGACGATCATGGCGGGCATGGGCGGCCCGACAGGGACCGGCGTCGGACCGCTGCTGCGCGGCTGGCGGGAGCGGCGGCAGCTCAGCCAACTCCAGCTGGCCCTGCGGGCGAACTCCTCGGCCCGACACCTCAGCTTCGTCGAGAACGGCCGCGCCCGGCCGAGCCGGGAGCTGCTGCTGCGCCTGGCCGAACAGCTGGACGTCCCGGTGCGCGAGCGCAACTCCCTGCTGCTGGCGGCGGGTTACGCCCCGCACTACCCCGAGACACCGCTGGACGCCCCGTCCATGGACGCGCTGCGCGGCGGCGTCGAACGGCTGCTCGCCGCCCACGACCCGTACCCGGCCGTGGTCGTCGACGGCACCTTCCGGGTGCTGGCGGCCAACCGCTCGCTCACCCTGCTGCTGGACGGCGTCGCCCCCGAGCTGCTCCGGCCGCCGTTCAACGCCGTCCGGGTCGCCCTGCACCCGGACGGGCTGGCACGGCACATCGTCAACTTCCGGCAGTGGCGGCGGCACCTGCTCTCCCGGCTGGAGGAGCGGCTGGAGCCGGGGATCCACGCGGAACCGCTGCGGCAGCTGTACCAGGAAGTGCTCGGCTACCCCGAACCGGAGGAGGAGCCGACCCCGGAAGCCGCCGAGGAGCGGAACCCCTTCGCGCTGCCGCTGCGGGTCCGGCACGACGGCCGGGTGCTCTCCTTCCTGTCGACCGTCACCACCTTCAACACACCACTGGACGTGACCGTCTCCGAACTCGCCCTGGAGACCTTCCTGCCCGCCGACCGGGAGACCGTGCAGCACCTGCAGTCCGTGGTCGGCCCGGACCGGTAGCCCTGCGCCGGAGCGGTGCCCGGTGGGTCGGCCCTACCGCCGGGCACCGCTCCGGCGCAGGGCCGCGAGCTGGAGCACCACGAACAGCGCCACGGCGGCGGCCTGCACCGGGACCCAGACCGTGCCGGACGCGGTCGGCGCGAACCGGACGGCGAGCGCGACCAGGCTGAGCAGCACCCACCCGGCGTTGATCCCCGCCACCGCCAGCACCGCGGGCCGCGGCGGGCGGCGGGCGGCCAGCGCGCCGAGCACCAGGCCGTGGCAGGTCAGGAGCAGCCCGAGGACCAGCAGGGTGGGACGACCGACCCCGAGCAGGCCGCCGAGCGGACCGGCGAAGGCCAGATAGGCCAGGCCGTTGCCCGCGGTGACCACCGCGTCCAGGGCGAGGACCCCGCGGACCGTCCACGGCGAGAACACCGCAGCGGGCCGGGCGGGGGTGGCGGGGGTGACGGGGTGTGCGTTCGCACGCATGCGGATCGTCTCCTGACCGGGGTGGTGTCCCGGTGGCGCCGACCGCCCGCCCGGGTACCTCCACCCTGCCGGGCCGGACGGCGCCCGTCGATTACCCCGCGGGTCACGTACCCGGCCACCGCACGGGCGAGGCGCCCGGCCCGGCCCGCCCGGAGCTCACCGTGCGCGCGACGGCCGGTCCAGCAGCACCCCGGCCCGCTTCACCGCGCGGGCGGTGATCGTGGTCTCCGCGCGGGTGACCCCCAGCGGGCCCAGGGTGTCGGTGAGGAAGCGGTAGAGGCCGCCGTGGTCCGGGCAGAACAGCGTGGCCAGCAGGTTGGTCGGGCCGCTGGTGGCGAAGACGCCGTGCACCTGCGGGTGGCGGGCCAGCTCGGCGCCGACCTCGGCGAGCCGGCCCGGCGGCACGTCCAGCCAGAGGTTGGCGTCCACGGCCATGCCGAGCAGCCGGGGGTCCACGGTGGCGTGGGTGCGCAGCAGGCCGAGCCCGTCCAGCCGGTGCAGTCGGCGCCGTACGGTCGACTCGGGCGCGCCGACCGCCCCGGCCAGCACCGCGTGGGACTGCCGGGCGTCCTGCCCGAGCCGGTCCAGCAGGGCGCGGTCGAGGTCGTCCAGCGGCGGGGGCACGGCGGGGCGCGGGGCGAGCGGCCGGGCGAGCGCGGCGGCCTCCTCGTCGGTCAGCCCGCCGGCCCGCCACTGCCCGGCGTCCGCGAAGGCGTGCAGGACGGCGTGGGTGGTGGTCTCGACGACGGCACCGGTCGCGGGCAGCTGCCCGTACAGCAGCCGGTCCCGGCCGTGGGCGTCGCCCAGCATCACGGCGCCGACCTCGTGGCCGCCCAGCATCACGTCGACGAAGGGCACGTCCGAGCGGTCGGCCAGCGCCCGGGCGAGGGCGTCCACCCGGCCGCGCAGCACCCGGACCCGCAGCAGCAGCGCGCCCACGGCGGCGTCCTCGACGTCGGGCAGCCGCACCACCCGGAGCACTCCGGCCTCGCGCATCCGGCCCAGCCGGCGGGTGACCGTCCGGGCGGAGACGCCCAGCACCTCGGCGATCCGGCCGGGCTCGGCCCGTCCGTCCACCTGGAGCGCGCAGACCAGGCGGCGGTCCAGGGTGTCCAGCACGGTGTCCGGATCCGTCGTGTCGAGGTCCATGGTGTCCGATCTCCGTCGCTTCGGGCTGCCCGTACGTCCTGTTCGGCAGTCCTGACGGTACTCCTTGTCCTGCCCGGCCGGAACGCGGCCGGAACGCGCCGGGACGCACCGGACCGGGGCGGAGCAGCACGGAGCCGAGGAGGCAGGACATGGACGGACAGGGACAGGTCGCGGAGCTGTGGGCGCTGACGGAGGCCGTGGAGGCGGCGGTGCGCGAGGTCGGCGCGGGGCTGGCGGCGGCCCGGCCGGTCGAGCCGACCCCGGGGCGGACGGTCGAGGAGGCGATGGCCCGGTTCGCCGAGCTGGACGGCCCGGCCGCCGCCGAACTGCGCGAGCGGCTCACCGCGCTTCGCCCGCAGGCCGGGTGGGTGCCGGAGGAACTGGACAGCTCGGTGCCCGCCGAGGGCGAGTGGTGGGTCTGTGACGCGACCGACGGCGCGGTGCAGTACCTGCTCGGGCAGCCGCACTGGGCGGTGACGGCCACGCTGGTGCGCGACGGCGCGGCGGTGCTGGCCGTGGTGCACGCCCCGGAGCTGTTCGGCGCGGGCCGGACCTACCGGGCGGTGCTGGGCGGCGGCGCCCAGTTGGACGGGCGGCCGATCGCGCCGCTGGAGCGCGAGCTGGCGGCCACCGTCGCAGCCACCAGCCAGCCGCCGCTGGTGGCCGCCGACCCGGTGGCGCTGCGCCGGGCCGGCGAGTCGCTGTCCGCGATGGCGGGCGCGGTGCTCGCGGTGCGCAACCTCGGCCCGACCGCGCTCCAGGTGGCGCAGGTCGGCTCCGGGCACCTGGCGCTGTTCTGGCAGTACGGGCAGGACGCGGGCAACCTGCTGCCGGGCGCCCTGGTGGCGAGCGAGGCGGGCGCGACGGTGACGGACACCGCCGGGTCGGCCTGGACGGCCGGCTCGGACGGCTTCCTCACCGCCGCGCCCGGACTGCACGCGGACGCGGTGGGGGTGCTGCGCGCGGTCGGGTGAGGCCCGGGGTGGGACTTGGGTGAAGCCTCGGGCGAGGCCTCACGGGCGAAGCCTCGGGCGAGGCCACGGGTGAGGCCTCAGGTGAGGCCTCAGGTGAGACCGAACAGCGCGGCCGCGTTGTCGTGGCAGACCGCCCGCAGCCACTCCTCCCCCAGCCCCAGTCCGGCCAGCGCCTCCAGCTGGTGGACGTACCGGTACGGGATGTTGGGGAAGTCGCTGCCGAGCAGGACGCGCTCCCGGAGCCCGCGCAGGCGCGGCAGTTCGTCGCGCGGGAAGGGCACGTCGGCCTCGGCGAAGTCGGTGAACGCGATGGTGGTGTCCAGCCGGACGGCCGGGTGGCGCTCGGCGAGGTCGAGGAAGTCGCGGTACTCGGGCATGCCCAGGTGGGCGACCACCAGGACCAGGCCCGGGTGCCGGTCCAGCACCGCGCCGATCGGGCCGGGACCGGTGAACTTGCCCGGCACCGGCCCGGATCCGCAGTGGGTGACCACCGGGGTGCCGGTCTCGGCGAGCAGCCCCCAGACCTCGTCCAGCCGGTCGTCCGTCGGGTCGTAGCCGCCGACCTGGAGGTGCGCCTTGAACACCCGGGCGCCGTCCTCGATCGCGCGGGCCACGTAACCGGCCGCCCCGGGTTCGGGGAAGAAGGTCGCGGTGTGCAGGCACTCCGGGGTGCGGGCGGCGAACTCGGCGGCCCAGGCGTTCAACCAGCCGGCCATACCCGGCTTGTGCGGGTACAGCATGGACGTGAACGCCCGGACGCCGAAGTCCCGCAGCCGCTGGACCCGCTGCTCCTCGGCCTCGCGGTAGGTGATCGGCCAGGGGCGGTTCACCAGCGGACCGGCCGCGTCGAAGTACGCCCAGACCTTGTCGAGGACGTTCTTCGGCATGAAGTGGGTGTGCACGTCGATCAGCCCGGGCAGGCCCAGGCCCTGCCAGAACTCCCGTACGCCTGCGGACTCCTGGTCGTTCGCGGGGTCGTGCTCCCGATCGTTCGCGAGATCGTGCTCCCGATCGTTCACGCGGGCACCGGGCGGGCGCGGTCGATGATCGCGGCGGTGTCGACGCCGGACGGCAGGGTGCCGAAGGCGGCGCCGTGGTCGCCGCCGAGCCGGCTCGCGCAGAAGGCGTCGGCCACCGCCGGGCTGCCGTACCGGACCAGCAGCGAACCTTGGAAGGCCAGCGCCATCGACTCCACCAGCCGCCGGGTGCGGTACTCCAGGTCGGTCGGGTCGCTGAACTGCTTGCGCAGTCCGGCGACGGCCGCGTCCAGCCGGCGGTCCGCCCCGGCCGCCGCGTCGAGCTCGCCCATGAAGGCCTCGATCGTCTCCGGCCGCTTGGCCATGGCGCGCAGGGCGTCCAGGGCGGCGACGTTGCCGGAGCCCTCCCAGATCGACACCAGCGGTGCCTCGCGGTAGAGCCGGGGCATCCCGGACTCCTCGACGTAGCCGTTGCCGCCCAGGCACTCCAGCGCCTCGGCGGAGTGCGCCGGACCGCGCTTGCAGACCCAGTACTTGGCCACTGCCAGGCCCAGGCGCCGCACCAGCGCCTCGTTCCCGTCCCCGGCGAGGGTGAGGTCCGTCGCGTGGGCCAGCCGCATCGCGACGGCCGTGGCCGCCTCGGACTCCACCACCAGGTCGGCCAGCACGTTGCGCATCAGCGGCTGGTCGACCAGCGCCTTGCCGAACGCCCGCCGGTGCAGGGCGTGGTGGACCGCCCGGGTGGCGCCGTAGCGCATCCCGGAGGCGGCGCCGATCGTGCAGTCCAGACGGGTCATGTTGACCATCTCGATGATGGTCGGCACGCCCCGGCCCTCCTCGCCGACCAGCAGGCCGACCGCGCCGTCGTACTCCAGCTCGGCGGAGGCGTTGGACTTGTTGCCGAGCTTGTCCTTGAGCCGCATCAGGTGCAGTCGGTTGCGGCTGCCGTCCGGGAGGACGCGCGGCAGCACGAAGCAGCTGAGCCCGCCGGGGGCCTGGGCGAGGGTCAGGAAGAGATCGGACATCGGCGCCGAGGTGAACCACTTGTGCCCGGTGAGCCGGTAGCTGCCGTCGGACTGCGGGACGGCGGTGGTGGTGTTGGTCCGGACGTCCGAGCCGCCCTGCTTCTCCGTCATCGACATGCCGGCGATCAGCCCGCGCTTGGTGCGCGGCTCGCGCAGCCCGTAGTCGTACTCGGTGGCGGCCAGCAGCGGCTCCAACTCGGCTGCCAGGGCCGGGTTCTGGCGCAGGGCCGGGACGGCGGCGTAGGTCATCGAGATCGGGCAGGTGTGACCGGCCTCGACCTGGCTCCAGACGAAGAACTTGGCGGCGCGGGCGGAGTGGGCGCCGGGCCGGTCGTCCCGCCAGGGCACGGCGTGCAGGCCGTAGGACACGGCGGTGCGCATCAGCTCGTGCCAGGACGGGTGGAACTCGACCTCGTCGATCCGGTGGCCGAAGCGGTCGTGGGTGCGCAGCACCGGCGGGTTCTCGTTGGCCAGCCGGCCCCAGTCGGCGGCCTGCTCGGAGCCCGCCAGGCGGCCGAGCTCGCGCAGTTCGGGCTCGGCCCAGCCGGCGCCGGCCCGGTGCAGGGCGGCGAGCAGGGTCGGATCGGCGGCGGTGTCGTGTCCGTACGGCAGGGGCACCTGGTTGGTGACCTCATGCGTCGCTGTCATCGCGTCCTCCCAGGGCACGCAGGGTGAAGGAGACCAGGGCGGGGACCACCTCGGCGGTGGCCCGCTGGGGGTCGGAGTGGGGCCGGGGGCCGGAAGGCTGAGGGTCGGAGGGCTGAGGACCGGGGAGCCGGGCGTCGGGGGGCTGGGGGCCCGAGGGCTGGGCCGCGAGCGGGCCGGCCAGGGCCTCGCCGACCGCGCCGACCAGGGCGGCGGCGGTCAGCACCGGGTCCTGCTCGGGGAGTTCGCCGGCCGCCACGGCAGCGGCGATCTCGGTGGCGATCACGTCCCGGAACGCCCGCCGGAACACCAGACGCTCGCCGTCCACCACCGTGTCGGCGGGCTCGACCAGCAGCGCGTACGCCAGCCGGGGGGCCCGCAGGGCACGGGTGGCGAAGGTCTCGACCACGGCGGCGATCCGCTGCCGCGGGGTGTCCCGCAGCGCGACGGCGGCGTTCACCGCGGCCATCTCGCGGGTGACCACCCGGCGGAACAACTGCACCGACAGCTCGGCCTTGTTGGCGAAGTGCTGGTAGAGGCTGCCGGTCGCGATCCCGGCGCGGTCCGCCACCGCGGCCATGGTGCAGCCGCCGTAACCGCGCTCGGCGAGCAAGCCGACCGCCGACTGCAGCACCGCCTCGCGCTGGGCGTCCAGGCGGGCTTGGACGGCGGGGGTGCGTCGGTAGGCCATGGAAGCATTGAAGCACCGATTCACTGCTTCGGGGAGGGGGAGGGAGAGCCGAGACGGCGGCAGCAGCGGGACCTGCGGGAACGACGGCGGGATCGGCGGCGGGAACGACGGGAGGCCGCCCCGGGCGGGGCGGCCTCCTGGTCCTGCTCCTGGTTCTGCTCCTGGGCTACGCAGCGCTACAGCGGGCGGCGCTCCTGCTCCAGGCGCTGGCCCTCGACGTCCAGCGGGCCGAACGGCGCCCCCGGCTGCGCCGACTTGGCGAGCGAGCGGGCGGCGGCCTGGTCGCCCAGACCGGCCCACTCCAGCACCTTGGCCGTGGCCTCCGCCGACTGGTCGGCCGGCAGCTTGCCGATGTTGGAGCCGTGGTTGCCGCCGGGCACGACGTAGACGTAGCTGTCGTCACTGCCCCGGCCGAGGTGGAACGGCTTGGCACCCCACGGGTCGTTGCCGCCGTAGACGAACATCATCCGCTCGCCCTCGCGCTTCACCCAGCGGTCGATGTCGGGCATCGCCTTCGGGTTGAAGACGGTCGGGATCTCCTTCGGCACGTAGGAGCGGGCCGAGTAGAGGTCCTTGTAGTCGTAGTGCAGCTGGTCCTTCAAGTACGAGACGTCGAAGAACGGCGCACCCAGCTCGGTCGCGGCCTGGTAGTAGTACGCGGTGTACTTCGCCAGCGACTGGTCGCTGTTGCCGGTGATGCCCGACTGGGCGTCGTACCACGCGTACAGCTCGTCGTCGGTCGCGGTCGCGGCCACCGGGACCTTCGCGCAGTCCGACTCCAGGCTGTACTGCCAGAACGCCCAGACGACGTCGAGCACGCCGGCCTCGTAGGCGCGGTCCGGGGTGCCGAGGGTGTTGAAGGTGGAACCCGCCGCCTTGTTGTCGGCGATGTAGCGCGACTCCAGGCGGTCACGGCGCACCAGCAGCTCGCGCTGGGCGGCGTTCAGCTTGGCACGGCACTCCGGGGTGCCGACGTTGCGGAAGAACTCGGTGTAGGCCGCGTAGTCGCTGACGTCGGTGTTGTTCGGCGCGACGTACGCGATCGTGCCGGCCACGTCGTCCGGGTAGAAGCGGCGGTAGAAGGTCGACGACATGCCGCCCTTGCTGGCGCCGGTGGAGAGCCACTCCTGGTCGTAGATCCGCTTGAGCGCGGTCACCAGCTTGTGCGAGTCGGCGGCCTGCTGGCGGATGCCCGCCTTGGACCAGTCGGCCGGCTCCGGGCGGGAGGGGGTGAAGTACCGGTACTCGATGGAGACCTGGTTGCCGTCCACCAGCCGGGTCGGCTCGGTGCGGGACGGCGTGGTGCCCAGCGTGTAGCCGTTGGTGTAGAAGACGGTCGGGCGGTCGTAGCCGCGGTGCAGCACGCTGAAACGCTGCTGGAAGGTGCCCAGCCAGGGGCGGAAGTGGTCGATCGGCTGGGTGTAGGTGGCCAGGAAGTAGCGGTGGCCGGTGGTGGTGGGCTTCTCCTCGGTGATCGTCACGCCGGGGATCGCCGCCAGGCGGTCCTTGATGTCGGCGGTCGGGTCGTCGGCGGGGCTCCGGCCGTGCGCGGCCCCGGACGCCTCGGCCCCGCGGCCGGTGTCGGCCGAGGCCGGAGCGGCCAGGCCGCCGATCGCGAACATCGGTATCAGCAGGGCGGATACCAGTAGCCTCTTGAACCTGGTGGTCATCAACTCTCCATCTGGTCAACGGACATGACGTGCCTCGTCGGCACTACTCTGCGGTGCGGGTGGTGCGGTGGCCGCCCGGTGGACGGCCGAATGGGCCACCCGCCTGGTCGCGGGTGGCCCATCGGGGAGAAGGTGCTGGTCAAGGGGGTCGCTGCGGTTCCTTCGACGGCCCGGAGGCCAGGTGGGTCGGCCCGCCCGCCGAGGGGGTGCGGTGCGGGCGGGCCGGGGCACCCGGGCCGGGCCAGGGCTTGCGGACAGGGCTTGCACGGACAGGGCTTACGGGCAGGGCTTACAGGCAGGGCGTGCGAGCGGGGCCTACGGGCGGGGCAGGGTGCAGCCGGCCAGGGTGAGGTCGAGGCGGTTGCCGGGTGCGAAGCAGGCGGGGATGCCGTAGGTCTCCTGGGCGTAGCCGATGCCCTGGTGCACCGTGACCGCGCCCGACTCGTCGACCTCGCACGGGTTGTCCAGGGTGCAGGACTCGCCGCTCTCGTTGATCGTGTTGTTCACGGCGACCAGCAGACCGGTCGAGGCGTCGACCACCGGCGAGCCCGAGGTGCCGCCGATCACGTTGCAGCCCGAGGTGTAGCGGACCGAGTCCTTGAACGTCCAGTCGGCCTCGTTCAACTGGTAGGCGAAGCCGTCGATCGAGCAGGAGTAGATCTTCTTCCAGTAACCGGAGACGACCCGGATGTCCGCACCCTGGTTGGGGTGGGTGTCGGCGATCGTCAGCGGGGAGATCCCGTACTTCGACTTGATCGAGGCGTAGCTGGTGTTCAGCTGGTAGATCGACACGTCGGTGTCGGTCATCGCGCCGTAGACCACCTTGGTCGCGCGCAGGGTGGCCAGGCGGCCGCCGGTCGAGTTGAGCAGGGTGAAGGTCCGGCTGGAGGGCTGGTTGAGGACGACCTCGCCGGGGCCGGGCATACCGGACTCCAGGCAGTGGCCGTTGGAGAGCACCAGGGCCGGGTCGGTCGCGGCCGAGCCGGG
This sequence comes from Kitasatospora sp. NPDC059160, assembly GCF_042755465.1. Taxonomy (NCBI): domain Bacteria; kingdom Bacillati; phylum Actinomycetota; class Actinomycetes; order Kitasatosporales; family Streptomycetaceae; genus Kitasatospora; species Kitasatospora sp. NPDC059160. Next base: position 24,319 of record NZ_JBHZCN010000068.1, read on the forward strand.
CATCCGCACCAGGGAGCCGGAGCAGTTGCTGAGCGCGACCGTCCCGGCGAAGCTGACGGCGGCCGGCTTGGCCGCCGGAGCGGAGCCCTCGGCCTGGGCAGCGGCCTCCGTCGGGGCGGTGACCTGCACCGGGGCGGCGGCCTGGGCCGGGGCGGCACCGCCGAGGGCGGTGGCTCCCGCGACCAGGAGCGTGGCGAGCATGCCTATGAGCGGCTTCTTCATGAGAGACCTCTCGGTGTGGGGGTCCCCCAAAGCTGTCGCGGACATGACTTACTGTCAAGAGTCAAAACCAGACCAAGAGAACACCCCTGGTCATGGAATCGACCGCCCGGCGCCCGGGCGGGTGCCCGGCCCGGCACTCAGGGCCCTGCTGCGGTCAACTCCCCTGCCAGTGCCGCCGGCCGAGGCTGATCAGGCGCAGCTGCGAGCGCGCCGTGGCGGCGATCCGCTGCTCGCGGGCGGGGTCCGCCTCCTGGGCCTCCAGGAAGGCGGAGGCCGTCGACACCATGTGGTCGACGTAGAGCTCGGCCAGCATCCGCAGGTCCTGCTCGCTCCAGCCCGCCGAGACCGGCTGGAGCGCCAGGGCGGAGCCCACTTCGGCGGCGAATCGGCCCAGTTCGGCGTCGATCGCCTCGCGCACCTGCCGGACCCCGCCGTGCCGCTCGCGCGACAGGAAGCGCACGTGCGGCCGGTGTTCGCGGACGTGCCGCTGGATGACGTCCACCGCCCGGTCGATCAGCTCCTCGGCGCCCCCGGCCTCGGCGAGCACCGAGCGGATCATGACGTGCAGGCTGGCCAGCGACTCCTCGACCAGGGCGACGCCGAGGGCGGCGAGGTCCGGGAAGTGCCGGTAGAAGGCGGCCGGGGACAACCCCGCCTCCCGGGTGACCTCGCGGACGCCCAGGCTCGCCAGGTTCTGATCGGCCAGCAGGTGCAGACCGGCGTCCAGCAAGGCCCGCCGGCTCTGCTGCTTCTGGGCCTGTCTGGCCCCCACGGTGTGATTCACGCCATTCAGTAAACAGTCGTTTGCCGAACTTGGCCAGCCGGGCGTACAGTGGGCCTCGAAGTCAGTGAACACTTGTCAACCGAAATCGGCGCGGCAGCAGCCGCATCCGCAGCCGAAGGAGCCAGCCGTGATCCTGTTCTCCGCACTGGTCGCCATGGGAGTCCTGATCGGCACCGCCGCCCACCTCCCCCTCCCGGTGTTCCTCGCCGCCTCCGCCGCCATCTCCGCCTGGCTGCTCGCTTTCGGCGCCCGCGAAGGCGTCGCCCGCCTGCGGCACCGCTGAGCCCGCCGCACCGTCCACTCCCGTCGACCGCCGAGAGGACCGCCACCGCCATGAGCACCGTCACCGACCACGCCGTCACCAGCAACGCCGTCACCAGCCGTAACAGCGCCGGCCGTACCGCCGCCGTCCGCAGCAGCGCCGAGCGCGCCGCCGAGGAGCGTCAGGGCACCGCCGAGGCCGACAACCTGGCCGTCGCCTCCTTCCTGCTCGGCCTCCCGGGCCTGCTGCTCTTCAACCTCGTGCTGGGCCCGATCGCCGTCACCCTCGCCACCCTGGCCCTGGTCCGCGGCACCAGCCGCCGCGGCCGCGCCTTCCTCGGCCTGGCCCTCGGCATCGCCTCGCTGGCCATCCTCGCCGTCACCACCGCCACCTCCCACGGTGTGCTCATCGACCTCGGCTCCTGACCGGGCTTCAACTCCCTGGCGCCCCGGGCCGAACAGTCGATCATGTCAACCCTGCCCACGACCCCCGCCCGCCACGTAGGGTGGCCACATCGGCCGGGTGACCACAGGGGGCAGGAGTGAGTACCGAGATCCGCAGCGACGCACAGCCGAGGCCCACCGGGGCGGGCGGGGGCGGGCGGCTGCTCGCGGTGAGCGACCTGCACATCTCCTACCGGGAGAACCGCGACCTGGTGGAGAAGCTCCGGCCCACCCACCCCGACGACTGGCTGCTCGTCGCCGGTGACGTCGCCGAACTCACCACCAGCATCGAGTGGGCGCTCGGCCTGCTCGCCGACCGCTTCGCCCGCGTGGTGTGGGCCCCCGGCAACCACGAGCTGTGGACCCACCCCGAGGACCCGGTCCAGCTCCGCGGCGTGGCCCGCTACAACCACCTGGTGGAACTGTGCCGCGCCCTCGGCGTCGTCACCCCCGAGGACCCCTACCCGCTCTGGCACGGCCCCGCCGGCCCGGTGCGGATCGCCCCGCTCTTCCTGCTGTACGACTACACCTTCCGCGCCCCGGGGACGACCACCAAGGAGGAGTCCCTGGCGGCCGCGTACGAGAGCGGCATCGTCTGCGCGGACGAGCGGATGCTCCACCCGGACCCGTTCCCGGACCGCGACTCCTGGTGCCGCGAGCGCGTCCGGCTGACCGAGCAGCGGCTCGCGGCCTGCGACCCGGACGTCCCGCTGGTCCTGGTCAACCACTACCCGCTGGTCCGCCACCCCACCGAAGTGCTCTGGTACCCCGAGTTCGCCCAGTGGTGCGGCACCGAGCTGACCGCCGACTGGCACCGCCGTTTCAACACCGCGGCGATGATCTACGGGCACCTGCACATTCCGCGCAAGACCTCCTACGACGGCGTCCCGTTCGAGGAGGTCTCGCTCGGCTACCCGCGCGAGTGGCGCAAGCGCGGGCTGCCGGACCCGCTGCTGCGGGAGGTGTTCCCGCAGGTCACGGTGAGCTGATCAGCCGGCCGGCTGGCCCGCTGACCCGCCGGACCACTGACCCGCCGGCGCACTGACCCGCCGGACCCGGGACCTCGGGGAGGCCCTCTGCGAGGGGGCCTCCCCCGCTCCCGTACCCCCTCCTGCTCCACCGCTCCCTCCTTCCTACTCCGCCGCGATCGCCCGCAGCACGTCCAGCCGCGCGGCCCGCCCGGCGGGGCGGAGCCCGGCCACCGCTCCCGCGAGCAGTCCGGCCGCCAGGACCACGGCCAGTTGCCCGCCCGGGAGCGCGAACGACCCCGTCCCCGCGCTGTCCGAGGCCTTCACCAGCGCCCAGCCGAGGAAGACCCCGAGCCCCAGGCCGCCCACCGTCCCGAAGGCCGCCACCAGCACGGACTCCCAGCGGACCATCGCGCGCAGCTGCGCCCTGGTCTGGCCCACCGCCCTCAGCAGCCCCAACTCCCTGGTCCGCTCGTGCACCGCCAGCGTGAGGGTGTTGGCGATGCCGAGCAGGGCTATCAGGACGGCCAGCGCCAGCAGCGCGTAGACCACCGAGAGCATCATGTCGACCCCGGAGGCCGCGCTCTTCGCGTACTCGGCCCGGTCCTGCACCTGCGGACTGCCGTAGGGCACCAGCGCCTTGACCACCGCCGCCTTTCCGGCGGACGGCGAAACGCCGTCGCGCAGCCCGATCGCGACCATGGTGTCGGCGTCCTGCCCCCGGTGCGGGGCCCAGACCTGCCTGGTCATCAGGTAGTCGCCGGCCAACCCGCCGCCCTCGTACAGGGCACGGATGGTGAACGGCCCGCTCGATCCGTCGGTGAAGCCCACGGTGACGGACTGTCCGAGCCGCCAGCCGTGCTGCTTCGCCTCGCTGCGGGAGACGGCGAGGCCGTCCGTGCCGAGCGCGGTGAGCGAGCCGTCCACCCGGCCGAGGTCGACGATGCCGGGCAGCCGGGCCGGGTCGGTGACGTCCAGGGTGCGGCCGTGCCCGTCGATCCGGGCGACGCCGCGACCGAGCCCGACCGTCTGCCGCACCTCGGGCAGCGCGGCCAGGGCGTCCGCCGCCTTGGGGCTGATCCCGCTGCCGCCCGCCCCGAAGGAGGCGGTGGTGACGGCGAGGTCGCCCGCGAAGGACTTGTCCACCGTGTCGTCCAGGGTGGCCCTGATCGAGGCGCCGAAGACGGTGAACAGCGTGACCACCGCGACGCCGATCATCAGCGCGCTCGCCGTGGCCGCCGTCCGGCGCGGGTTGCGGGCCGCGTTGCGCCGGGCCAGCAGTCCGGAGACCCCGCGCAGCCCGGGCAGCGGTGCGCCCAGCGTCCGGACCGCGACGGCCGCGGCGACCGGCCCGAGCACCACCGTGCCAGCCAGCACCGCCAGCGCCCCGCCCGCCGTCAGCAGGACCGACGGGCCGTCGGTGGCACCGAGGACGGCGACCGGTACGCCGCCCGCCAGCAGCAGGCCCCCGAGCACCACCCGGACGAGCCCCGCCCGGCCCCGGGCCGCCCCGTCGACCGCCGTCTCCCGCAGGGCCGCCAGCGGCGCCGTCCGGCCGGCCCGGACGGCCGGCAGCAGCGCCGAACCGACCGCCACCAGCGTGCCGACCAGCAGCGGCAGCACCACGGCGGCGGTGCTGATCACCATGCCGCCGGTCGGCAGGGCGAAGCCGAGCACCGAGAACAGCGCCTTGAGGCCGGCCGCGACCCCGATCCCGCCGAGCAGCCCGCCGAGCGAGGCCAGCAGACCGACCAGGGACGCCTCCGCGAGCGTCGCCCCGAGCACCTGGCCGCGCGCCGCGCCGAGTGCCCGCAGCAGCGCGTTCTCCCTGGTCCGCTGGGCGACCACGATGGCGAAGGTGTTGTGGATGGTGAACGTCGCCACCAGGAGGGCGATCCCGGCGAACACCAGCAGCAGCGTGGTGAACAGGCTGAGGAAGCGCCCGGACACCTGCTGGGTGCTCTCCTGGGTGGCCGCGGCGCCGGTGACCGCCTGGACGCCGGCGGGCAGGTGCGGGCCGATCCGGTCGACCAGCTCCCGCTGGGACACCCCGCCCGCCGCCCGGACCTGGATCGAGCTGGCCTGCCCCGAACCCTTGGGCGTGAGGTGCTGCTCGGCGTCGGCGAAGGTCATCGCGGTGAAGGTGCTCGGCCCCATGCCGTCCGCGCTCGCCCCGAAGGTGGCGATGCCGACGACGGTGACGGGCACCGGATCGGGGGTGCGCAGCACGGTGGTCGAGCCGAGGTGCAGCCCGCCCGCCTTGGCCGCGCCCCGGTTGACCACGACCTCGCCCGGCGCGGCCGGTGCCCGGCCCTCGGCCAGCCGGTAGGGGTTCAGCCGGGCGTCGGTGAGCCAGTTCCCCGCCAGGGTGGGCGGGCCCTGGCCGCCGACCGGTTTGCCGTCGCTGCCGATGAGTTGGCCCGCGCCCTGGACGGACGGCTCGGCGGCCGCCACACCGGGCAGCGCGCGCAGCCGGTCGGCGAGCGCGGCGTCGACCGGGGCCCGCACCCCGCCGGGCGCCGCCGGGGAGTCCAGGACGTCGGCGCTGCGGACCACCGCGTCGGTGCCCGCGTTGGCATCGGCGAACAGGGTGTCGAAGTTGGCCCGCAGGGTGTCGCCGAGCACCATCGTGCCGGTCAGGAAGGCGACGCCGAGCAGGATGGACAGCAGGGTGCCGGCCAGCCGGCGCTTGTGGGCGCGCAGCGAGCGCAGGCTGAGCCGGAGGGTGGCGTCGGCCGCGGTCATGACCGCCCCCGTTCGAAGGCCTTCATCCGGTCGAGCACCCGGTCGGCGCTCGGCCGCGCCATCCGGTCCACCAGCCGCCCGTCGGCGAGGAACAGCGCCTCGTCGGCGTGGCCGGCCGCCGTCGGGTCGTGGGTGACCATGACGACGGCCTGCCCCATCTCGTCGACCGCGCGGCGCAGCAGGCCGAGCACCTCGCCGCCGGTGCGGGAGTCGAGGTTGCCGGTCGGCTCGTCGGCGAAGACCACCTGCGGCCGCCCGGCGAGCGCCCGGGCCACCGCGACCCGCTGCTGCAGGCCGCCGGAGAGCTCGCTCGGGCGGTGCCGCAGCCGGTCGCCGAGGCCGACCACCCCGATCAGGGTGTCCAGCCAGGCCTGGTCGGGGGCGGCTCCGGCGAGGTCCAGCGGGAGGGTGATGTTCTCCCGGACGGTGAGCGTGGGCACCAGGTTGAAGGCCTGGAACACGAAGCCGATCCGCTCCCGGCGCAGCAGGGTGAGCCGCCGGTCGTTCAGTGGGCCGAGTTCGGTGTCGCCGATCCAGGCGCTGCCGGCGGTGAGGGTGTCCAGTCCGGCCGCGCAGTGCATCAGGGTGGACTTGCCCGAACCGGACGGCCCCATGATCGCGGTGAACCGCCCGGCCGGGAACTCCACCGTCACGTGGTCCAGCGCCCGGACCTCGGTGCCGCCGACGCCGTAGACCTTCACGGCGTCGGCGACCCGGGCGGCGGTGCCGCGTACGACGTCGAGGGTGGTCACGCGGCGCCACCGCCCCGGGGGACGTCCCGCGTCGGCTCGGTGAGCACCGCCCGCTTGGCGCGGTACTCCTCGGCGTCGATGTCGCCCTCGGCGTAGCGGCGGCCCAGGACGGCGAGCGGGTGCTCCGCGCCACCCGGGGCGCCGGCCCCGAACCCGCAGGCGCCGCGCCGCCGCCAGACCGTCCGGCGCAGCAGGGTGATCACCAGGACCACCACGGCGATCCAGACCAGGGGCACCAGCAGGATCCAGGGGCCCGGCCCGTGCCAGTCCGCCAGTTGCTCCGCCAGCTGTGTGGTCATCACGGTTCATCTCCTCGGTCGGCTCCACGGCCCCGGGTCTTCCCGAGGTGCCTTGAGCGTCCCGCCGAGGGGTCTCATCACGCGTCCTACCAGCAGCGGCAGTTGGGGTACTCCCGGGAGAGTACGGATGCCCCGCGCCACGCCGGGCCGGAAGTAGCCGTACGGAAGCGGGCCCGGGGTTCGGCGTACGAAGGTGCGCCCGAGGCCCGGCGCACGGAGGCGCGCCCGAGGCCCCGCCCCGCCCGCCCCGCCGGCCGCGGCGCCTCAGCCCAGCCAGCCCGGCCGCACCAGCCCCGACTCGTAGGCCAGCACCACCAGTTGCGCCCGGTCCCGCGCCCCGAGCTTCACCATCGCCCGGCTGACGTGCGTCTTCGCCGTCAGCGGGCTGACCACCAGCCGCCGGGCGATCTCCTCGTTGGACAGCCCCATCCCGACCAGCGCCAGTACCTCGCGCTCCCGCTCGGTCAGCGCCGAGACGTCCGAGAGCCCCTCCGGAGCCGTCTCCGGCCCCTTGGAGCGGGCCGCGAACTCGCCGATCAACCGCCTGGTAACACCCGGCGAGAGCAGCGCGTCCCCGGCCACCGCGACCCGGATCGCCCGCAGCAGGTCGGCCGGTTCGGTGTCCTTGACCAGGAAGCCCGACGCCCCCGAGCGCAGCGCCTCGAAGACGTACTCGTCCAGCTCGAAGGTGGTCAGCACGACCACCCGTACGGAGGACAGCGCCGGATCCCCGGCGATCCTCCGGGTGGCCTCCAGCCCGTCCATCCGGGGCATCCGGACGTCCATCAGCACGACGTCGGGCAGCAGTTCGCGGGCGAGCCGCAGCGCCGCCTCGCCGTCGTCCGCCTCGCCGACCACGGTGAGGTCGTCCTGGAGGTCCAGCAGGGCCCGGAAGCCCGCCCGGACCAGCAGTTGGTCATCCGCCAGCAGTACCCGAATCAATCGCTCTCCGCCTTCGGTGTCGGCAGCTCCGCCCGGACCCGGAAGCCGCCGCCGGGCAGCGGCCCCGCCGTGATGGTGCCACCGAACGCGGAGGCGCGTTCCCGCATCCCGACCAGCCCGCTGCCCGACCCGCCGGCGTCCGCGACCACCGCGGGCCCCGGGTCCTCGACCCGGACCACCAGGACGGCGGTGTCCCGCCAGTCCAGCACCACGACCGCCTCCCGGGCCACCGAGTGCCGGATCACGTTGGTCAGCGCCTCCTGGACGATCCGGAAGGCGGTCAGGTCGACGGTGGCGGACAGCGGGCGGCGGACGCCGTCCTCGAGCACCTCGACCGCCAGCCCCACCCGGTCGGCCTGCTCGGTGAGTTCGTCCAGCCGCCCCAGCCCGGGGGCCGGCCCACGCGGCGCGGCGTCGGGCCCGCGCAGCGTGGCGAGCACCTGGCGGACCTCGCCGAGCGCCTCCTTGCTGGTCGACTTGATGGTGACCAGCGCCGTGCGGGCCTCCTCCGGCCGCCGGTCCAGCAGCGCCAGCGCGACCCCGGCCTGGATGTTGATCAGGGACAGGCTGTGCGCCAGGATGTCGTGCAACTCCCTTGCCATCCTGAGCCGTTCCTCGTTGGCCCGGCGCTGCTCCAACTGCTGCCGGTAGGCCCGGTGGGCGGCGATCCGCTCGCGCCGGAAGCGGATCAGCTCGGCGACCGCCAGCATCAGCAGCAGCCAGGCCAGCAGGCCGAGTTCGACCTGCCAGACGAACCGGGGCTTGGCGGCGCGCTGCCAGTCGTCCGGCAGGACGAAGGACATCAGGACGTGCACCAGGTACACCCCGGCGACCCCCGTCCAGGCCGCCCGGCGGTGTCCGTAGCCGATCGCGAAGCAGCAGGCGATCACCCAGCTCACGAACACCGGGCCGTACGGGTACCCGGCGGCCAGGTACCCGGCGGTGACCACCGACGTCCCCGCCACCGCGGCGACCGGACGGCGGCCGAACACCGCCAGCAGCGCCGGGCCGAGCAGCAACAGCAGGTAGCCGACGGCGTCCAGCGGGGCCCGGCCGTCCTGGTGGCGGGCGGCGAACCCCGACCCGACCACCTGCACCACGGCGGCCGCCGCCGCCAGCCGCACCGGCAGGCCCGAGCGGGCCCCCCGCGCCCACGGCGGGCGCCACGGTTCGGGCGGCGCCTCCGGGGAGGGCGGCCCCTGCTCCGGCGGTGGGGACGTGGGCGGCATCATGCCCGGAAGGCTAGACCCGCGCCCGGCCCCGGCGCGTCCTCCACCGGTGGCGTTCGGGCGTACTCCCGCTGGAGTACGCCCGAACCGGTCAGCTCCCTGCCCCGGCCGCCCGCACCCTGCGCCTACCCCTCCGCCCGCGCCTCCCCCTACTCCCCCTGCTGGCGCCCCCGGCTACTCCTCCGGCTGCGCCCCCGCCGACGCCTCCGCGACGGCCGCCGACGCCTCCGGCCGCGCCAGCGTCACCGTCAGCTCCCCGTCACCGACGTCCGCGATCAGCGTGTCCCCCTCCCGCACCGTCCCGTCCAGCAGCAGGTTGGAGATCCGGTTGTCCAGCTCCGACTGGATCGTCCGGCGCAGCGGCCGGGCCCCGAACTCCGGCTGGTAGCCGCGGTTGACCAGGTACTCCTTGGCCGCCTCGGTGACCTCCAGCCGCACGTCCTGGGCCCGCAGCCGCCGCCGGCTGCGCTCCAGCAGCAGGTCGACCACCGACAGCAGGTCCTTCCGGGTGAGCGCGTGGAAGACGATCACCTCGTCGATCCGGTTGAGGAACTCCGGCCGGAACTGCCGGCGCAGGTCCCGCATCAGGTCGTCCCTGATCTCGTCCACGTTGCCCGAGTGGTCCAGGATCCGCTGCGAGCCGATGTTGCTGGTCATGATCACCACGGTGTTGCGGAAGTCGACCGTACGCCCCTGGGAGTCGGTGAGCCGCCCGTCGTCCAGCACCTGGAGCAGCAGGTTGAAGACGTCCGGGTGCGCCTTCTCCACCTCGTCGAAGAGCAGCACGCTGTACGGCTTGCGGCGGACCGCCTCGGTCAGCTGCCCGGCCTCCTCGTAGCCGACGTACCCGGGCGGGGAGCCGACCAGCCGGGAGACGGTGTGCTTCTCCTGGAACTCGCTCATGTCGAAGCGGATCATCCGGTCCGGGTCGCCGAACAGCAGCGCCGCCAGGGCCTTGGCCAGCTCGGTCTTGCCGACACCGGTCGGCCCGAGGAAGAGGAAGGATCCCGTCGGCCGGTCCGGGTCGCCCATTCCGGCGCGGCCGCGGCGCACCGCCTGGGCGACGGCGGTGACCGCCTCGTCCTGGCCGATCACCTTCTCGTGCAGGTGGTCCTCCAGCCTGAGCAGCCGCTCCCGCTCGGTCGCGTTCAGCTCCGCGACCGGGATGCCGGTGCGGGAGGAGAGCACCTGCGCGATGTCGTCGGCGGTCACGTCGACGACCTCCTCGCGGGACTCGGCGATCGCCGCCAGCTCGTCCTCGGTGCGCCGCAGCTCGGACTTGAGGTTGGCGGCCCGGACGAACTCCTCGTCCGCGACCGCCTCGTCCAGCTCCCGCTTCAACTTGGTGATCCGGTCCTGCACCGAGGTCGACTCGGTGGAGCCGCTCAGGCTGCGCAGCCGCACCCGGGCGCCGGCCTGGTCCAGCAGGTCGATCGCCTTGTCGGGCAGGAAGCGGTCGCTGACGTACCGGTCGGAGAGGGTCGCCGACGCGTCCAGCGCCTCGTCGGTGAACCGCACCTGGTGGTGCGCCTCGTACGCGTCGCGCAGCCCCCGGAGGATCTCGATCGTCTCCTCGACGCTCGGCTCCGGCACCAGCACCGGCTGGAAGCGGCGCTCCAGCGCGGCGTCCTTCTCCACGTGCTTGCGGTACTCGTCCAGCGTGGTCGCGCCGACCACGCTCAACTCCCCGCGCGCCAGGGCCGGTTTGAGGATGTTGCCGGCGTCCATCGACCCCTCGCCGCCACCGCCCGCGCCGACCACGGTGTGCAGCTCGTCCAGGAAGAGGATCACGCTCTTCTCGGCCGCCGTGACCTCGTCGATCACCTTCTTCAGCCGTTCCTCGAACTCGCCCCGGTACTTGGAGCCGGCCACCAGCGCGGTCAGGTCCAGGGTGACCACCCGCTTGTCCCGCAGGCTCTGCGGGACGTCCCCGGAGACGATCCGCTGGGCCAGGCCCTCGACGATCGCGGTCTTGCCGACGCCCGGCTCCCCGATCAGCACCGGATTGTTCTTGGTCCGCCGGGAGAGGATCTCCACGGTCTGCTCGATCTCCTCGGCCCGCCCGACCACCGGGTCCAACCGGCCCCCGCGCGCCGCCTCGGTGAGGTCCTGCCCGTACTCGTCCAGGGTCGGGGTGTCGCTCGGGTGCCCGCCCGTGCTGCTGCGCTCGCCGCCCGTGCCGCGCCCGTCCAGCACCGACTTCAACGCCTCCTGCGAGGGCGCCGCGTTGCGCAGCGCCGTCCCCGCACCGGACCGCTCCTGCTCCAGCAGCGCACCGAGGATGTGCTCCGGGCCGATGTACGAGGCGCCGACCGCCTGCGAACGGGCGTGCGCGGCGAGCAGCGCGCGCTTGGCCGACGGGGTCAGGGCGGGCCGCCCGTCCAGCGCCTCCGAGTTGCCGGAGGGCAGCGCGTGCTCCAGGTCCCCGGAGAGCCGGTCCGGGTCGATGCCCGCACGCTCCAGCATCCGCCGGGACGGCTCCACCCGGGTGGCCGCCCAGGCGAGGTGCGCGGTGTCCAGGTCGCTGCTGCCGTCCTCGGCCGCACGCTGCGCGGCGAGCCCCAGCAGCTCCTGGGAGGACTCGCTGAGCAGCCGCCCGATCGGCACCCGCTGCACGGCGGGCGGGGAGGCCAGCGGACTCATCCCGAAGAACCGGCTGAGCAGGTCGGAGAACGGGTCGTTCGATCCGAACGGGGGCATGGTCACGATGGTTCACCTCTCCCAAGCGGTTTGCAGCCACACAAACACAGGCCGCCGGAGCCTGCCCGTCGAGCGCGGCAGCCGACGGGCGGGACGGCCGACGGGCGGGGCAACCGACGGGCGCCTCAGCCGGTGACGTGGTCCAGCAGCACCCCGCCGCTGTACGTCACCGCCATCGCCAGCAGCCCGCCCGCCACGTTGCGCGCCACCGCCCGCCCCGCCCCCGCCCCGCCGAGCCGGGCACTCGTCCAGCCCGAGGCCGTCAGCGCCAGCACCACCGCGGCCACCGTCACCCCCAGCCGCCAGGACTCCGGCGGCAGCAGCACCGCCAGCAGCGGCACCAGCGCACCCAGCGTGAACGCGGCCGCACTCGCCAGCGCCGCCTCCCAGGGATTGGTCAACGCCTCCGGATCGATGCCGAGTTCGGTCTGCGCGTGGGCCGCCAGCGCGTCCCGCTCGGTCAGCGCCGTGGCCACCTCCCGGGCCAGCCCGTCGGCCAGCCCGCTGTCCCGGTAGTAGTCGGTCAGTTCGTCGAGCTCCCCCTCCGGGTCCTCCGCCAGCTCGCGCCGCTCCTTCGCCAACGCGGCCCGCTCGGTGTCCCGTTGGGTGCTGACCGAGACGTACTCGCCGGCCGCCATCGACATCGCCCCCGCCAGCAGCCCGGCCACCCCCGCCGCCAGCAGCGCGGCGCGGGACCCGGCCGCGCCCGCCACACCGGTCACGATCCCGGCCGTCGAGACCACGCCGTCGTTGGCACCCAGCACGGCGGCCCGCAACCAGTTCAACCGCGCCGACAGCTCCGCCCGGGTCTCCCCCGCCTCCCCCGTCCGCTCCGCCATCCGCGCCCACCGCCCTCAGGGGTCCGTACGGTCCCCCCGATCCTCGCCCGGCCCCTGCGGCCCCGCCACCGGTCACCCGTCCCCATCACCCGTCACCAGTCACCCCAGGAGCGGTGCCAGCGCCCGCCGCAGGTCCTCCGGGCCCCGGTAGAGCACCCCGGTCATCCCCAGTGCCACCGCCGCGTCCACGTTCTCCTGCCGGTCGTCGACGAACAGGCACCGCTCCGGCCTCGCCCCGGCCCGCCCGGCGGCGATCTCGTAGATCCGGCGGTCCGGCTTCGCGCTGCCCACCCGGGAGCTGTTCACCACCTCGTCCGCCAGGTCCGTCAGCCCCAGGAACGCCAGGTCCTCGTCCAGCCACACCGTCGCATTGGTCACCAGCACCACCCGACAGTGCTCCCGCACCCGCCGCAGCAGTTCCACCACGACCTCGTCCGCCCAGAACGGCGAGTGCGCGAACGCCTCCGCCAGGCCCCGGGCCGCCTCCTCCGACACCCGGCCGGCCAACCCGCGCGCGATCGAGTCCACCCACTCCGCCCGGCCGATCCGCCCCAACAACAAGGGCAGGTCGTTCACCGGCGCGAACCCGACCGCCGCCGTGCTCCCCTCCTCCACCCCGGCGGCCCGCTCCAGCGCGGCCACCCCGGCCCCGTCGAAGAACCGGATCACACCGTCCACATCACACAGCACCGCATCAAAAGCCTTGGTAGTCACCCGTTTCTCCTACCACAGCAGGCCCCCGCCCCGGCGCCCCGGGGACGCCCTCAACTCCCGGACGGACCCGGGCGGTGCCACCCCCGCGGAACCAGCGCCGGCACCCGGGCCCGGTATCCCTCGTACTCCGCCCCGAACAGGCCGGCCATCATCCCGTCCTCGGCCCGCACCCTCAGCAGCAACCACGGGACGACGACCAGCAGATAGGCGACCCACACCCCGAAGCCGCAGGCCAGCATGCCCCCGCCGACCAGCCCGAGCAGCCCGGTGTAGATGGGGTGCCGCACCAGCCCGTACGGCCCGTCGGTCCGCAGCTCGTGCCGCTCCTGAACGGCCGGCACACTCGCCCACATCGTGCCCAGCACCCACCGGGCCCACAGCAGGAAAGCCGTCGAGGCCACCACCAACACCCCACCCAGCACCGCGAGTTCCGGCTGCCAGAACCTCAACTCCCGCCAGAAACCCTGAGTCCGGTCCACCACCGCCAGCACCACGTACACCCCGACGCCCAACAGGACCCGCCGCAACAGCGAACGGCGCAACCCGCCCAACCACCCCCGGAACCCGGACCTCCCCACCACAGCGAAGTAGACGACACCCGCGACCCAGGCCACGCAGAAGATCGCCACGCACGTCCCGGTCACCACACCCAATACCGACTGCAGAGCTCCCATCCCGCAAGCCTCCGCCCCACCCCACCACCCCACCACCACCCCCGGGTGGAGCCACCCCCGCTCCACCCCCGTCCACCCCGAGGTGGAGCCCCTCACCTCGCACCACCGACCGGGAGCGCCTCCCCTGCCTGAGCCGGCACCGGGCCCCGACTCCCCGAGATCGTTTAGGAGAGATTCAGGCGTCGGACTCGCGCATCGAAACCGTCCAAGACTGCTGTCAGCCTGCCGGAACGACTGCGGCCCAGGTCGGAATCATGCTCCTGACCTGGGCCGCAGTGCGCGTTTCAGCTGTTCACGGGGTGGGCGCGGACGGTTTCGAACCGCCGACATCTGCTTTGTAAGAGCAGCGCTCTACCACTGAGCTACGCGCCCCCGGTCGTGGCCCTTCGGGCGTACGACGAGTGCCTAGGGTACCTGGTCCGGCGGGGTGGTGTGGTGCGGGCGGGGTGGGGTGGTGGGAGGGGGCTGCCCGTGGTGCGGGGGGATCGGGGAGAATGGGCGCGGATCAGCGGGTCGGAGCAGGGAGCGCGCAGTGGCGGTGGCCGGCGGGAGCGGGCGGCGGGGGCGGCGTCGGGCGGGGAGTGCGCTGGGCGACGCGCTGGTGTTGCCGGTGGTGCTGGCGGGTGCGTTGGGGGCGGTCGGGCTGGCGTCGGCGGGCAGTGGCGGCTGGTGGGGGCGGCGGGGTGCCGGGGACGGTGTGCGGGCGGAGGCGCGGGAGGCGCGGGCCGCGGCGCAGGAGGCGTTCTACGAGCTGGACGAGACGCAGCGCGAGCTCCGGTTGGCGGTGGAGACCGTCCGGGCGGTCGAGGAGGGTGTGGCGGCGCAGCGGGTGCTGGCCGAGCTGCCGGCGATCTCCGGCCGGGTCGAGCAGGTCACGGTGAACTACCTGGCCGCGCTCGACGCCCATGACCTGGACCGGGAGGACCTGGACGCCGGTTCGGTGGCCCAGGCCCGGCGGCTGCTGGTGGACGTGCAGGGCCAGCTCCGCTCGGCCCGCGCCGAGCTGACCGACTTCCTGCGCCGCCTCCAGCCGACCCTGCTCCACGCCGAGCAGCAGCTGATGCGGGTCACACCGGCCGTGGAGCAGGCCAAGCACGCGCTGCTGCGGGCGACCACCACGCTGGACGAGGTGCGCGGCGCCGGGCTGCGGGCGGACGACCTGGCGGCCCGGCTGGCCGAGCTGGCGCCGGAGTTGGGGCGGCTGAACGAGGGGGCGGCGCGGCACGGCGTGGCGGCCACGCTGCAGCGGGCCGAGGAGGTGCGGCGGCGGGCGGAGGCGATCACCGCCGATGCCGCCCAGCTGCCCGAGCGGGCCCGGGAGCTGGACCGCCGGGTGTCCAGCCTGCGGACCCGGATCCAGGCGCTGGAGACCAAGGCGGAGACGGTCGATCCGGCGCTGAGCGAGCTGCGCCGCCGGTTCAGCACGGCCTGCTGGCAGGACCTCCAGCGGGTGCCCGAGCAGGTCGCCGAGGCGGGCCGGGCCGCCGGGCGCAAGCTCGCCGAGGCCGCCCGGGCCCGGGACGAGCAGCGGTGGGCGGACGCCACGGCCGCGATCGGTACGGTCCGCGCGCTGCTGGAGACCGCGGACGGCTCGGTGCAGGCCGTGAACGACCGCTTGCGGCAGCTGAACGAGGTGCAGCACGACCCGAACCGGGAGGCGGAGCGCGCCCGTTTCGCCGTCCGGGACGCCCAGCGGCTGGCGATGGCGGGCCGCACCGCGCCGGACCCGCGGCACGCCGGCCCGCTGGACGAGGCGGTGGCCCGACTGGACCGGGCGCTGGAGACCCTCCAGGCCTCGGGCCGGCACCCCGACTACTGGCACTTCCTGACCGAGCTGGCGGCGGTGCGCGAGACGGCGGCACGGGTGATCGGCATGATCCGCGGCGATCTGGGCCCGCACCGTTGAGCGCGGTCGGTACCCTGCCGGTATGCCACGCTACGACTTCCGCTGCCGCTCCTGCGGCGCCACCTTCGAGCTCCGCCGCGCGATGGCGCAGGCCAACGACCCCGCCGTCTGCCCGCAGGGCCACCCGGACACCGTGAAGCTGCTGTCCACCGTCGCCGTCACCGGCGCGGCGGGCGGCGCGCCGCAGCAGGCCCCGAGCGGGGGCGGGGGCGGCTGCTGCGGCGGCGGGTGCTGCGGCTGACCGAGGAGGACCGGTGGCGACCGACCGACGGCTAACCGGCGACGACGGGGTCGGCGGGCATGACCGAGGCGGTGGCCGCGGTGGCCGCCGTCAGGAACCGGCGGACGATCTCCTCCCCCGCCGCCACCCCCACCTCCGCCAGGGCGGTGACGCCGGGGGCCGTCCATCCGCCGTCGGCCAGTTCGCCGTGCCCGGGCCGCCACCCGGCGTCGGCGGCGAGCAGCAGGTCGGCGTCCAGCAGGGAGTCGCCGGCCGCCAGGACGGTGTGCGCGCCGCTGCGGCGGACGGCCTCGGCGAGCGCGGCGCTCTTGGTGAGCGGCTGCGGCACGGCGTACACCTTGCGGCCCTGCAGTGAGACCCGCCAGCCGCGTTCGGCGCACCAGCCGGTGAGTTCGGGCAGCCAGCCGTCGGGCAGCCGGTCGCGTTCGACGACCAGGTAGGCGAACTGCTCGTCGGCGACCCGCCGTTTGCGCGTCCACTCCGGGTCGGCGCTCAGGGCGAGTTGGCGCACCACCTCGTCCAGCGGGGCGGCGCCGGCGGCGATCCGCGCGGTGATCTCGCGGCGCCAGTCGCGGTCCGGCTCGCCGTCCACCAGCAGCTGCCCGCCGTTCGCGCAGATCGCGTACGTGGGCGTCGGTCCGGGCAGGTTGACCCGTCGGTACTGTTCGACGGTCCGGGTGGTGGCGGGTACGAAGCGGGCCCGGCGGCCCAGTTCGACCAGCAGGGCGGCGGCCCGTTCGGTCAGGAAGGACAGCGGGCGGCCGTCCAGCACCTCGACGCAGAGCAGCCGCGGCGCGAGCCGGTCGGGGCCGGCCAGGGCCAGGGCCCGCTCGGAGTAGATGAGCGTACGGTCGAGGTCGCTGGCCACCAGCACGCCACCCTCGTCACCGCCCGGACCACCCGCTCCGCCCGGACCACCTGCACTGCCCGCACCGCCACCCGCGCTGCCACCCGTACCGTCCACGGCACCCATCAGGACTCCCTCCCCGTCACGGCCCGTCCGCTCTCCCCCGTCGCGCCCCGACTGTAGCGGGGGTGGATGAGGCCCACGCAGCTGTACGGCAGCCCGTCCACCTCCTCGACCGGGACGCCGCGTTGGGCGGCGAGCAGCCGTACGTGGTCGAGGTCGGTGCCCGCGCCGCGCCGGGCCAGCACCCGCCAGGGCACCCGGCGCAGCAGCACCCGGGTGGTCTCGCCGACGCCGGGCTTCACCAGGTTGATGTTGTCGATGCCGTACTCGGCGCTGATCCGCTCGACGGCGGCCCAGCCGGCCCAGTCGGGCGTGCGGTCCGGGTCGGCGGCGAGCCGTCCGGCCGCCTCGACCGCGAGGGCGCGGACCTCCCCGAAGTGGTCGGCCACTGCGGTCAGGAAGGCCTCCGAGACGTCCCCGCCCGCGAGGTCGGCGTAGTGCTTGGCGCCGTGGAAGTCTCCGGGGCCGATCAGTCCGGCCCGCAGTACGGTGCGCGAGACCAGCCCGGACACCGTGGAGTTGAGGCAGGCGGAGGGGATCAGGAAGTCCTCCCGGGTGCCGTACGTCCGGACGCAGCGGCCCGGGTCGGCGAGCACCGCGAGGTCCGGGTCGAAGCCGGTGCCGGCCAGCGCGTCGGTGAGTTCGCGGGTGATCGCGCCCTTCCCGGTCCAGCCGTCCACGAAGACTACGTCGGACGCCCGGTGGTGGGCCGCCAGATAGCGCAGCGCGACCTGGTCGATGCCGCGGCCGCGGACGATGGACACCGCGTAGTGCGGCACGGACAGGCCGTGGGCGAAGGCCAGCCAGCGGCGGACCAGGATGCCGACCGGCGTGCCGGCCCGGGCCAGCGAGGCGAGCACCAGGCCGGGCCCCCGCTCGCGCAACAGGGTCTCGGCGACGGTGCCGACCGCGAGCGCCATCCGGCGGGCCGAACCGCGCAGCGCCTGGTGGAACAGCTCCTGGTACTCGGGGCTGGGGCAGTACTCGACCGGCAGCGACTCGGCGTAGTGGGCGCCGCCGTGCTGGACGGCCTCCTCCCGCTCCTCGGTGGGGGCCTCCAGCGGGACGTCGGAGAGGTCCTTGAGCAGCCAGGCGACCTCCTCCGGACGGTAGGAGGAGAACTCCGGCCCGTACAGCGGAGTCGGCAGCGCAGCCGGCAACGGGGAGGACGGCGGGGAGGACAGCGCGGAGGACGGCGCGGCGGGCAGCACCGGGCGGTACGAGGGGAGTACCGCGAGGACCACCCGGTCGGTCACCTGCCGCAGCTGGCGCAGCAGCGAGTACTCCCCCTGGTGCAGGGCCGGGGTATCGGCTACGTCGTCCACCACCAGCACCACGGCGTCGAAGCGGCGGGCCCCGTCCGCACCGGGGGCGACGTTGTAGACGTAGCGCTCGCGCGAGCCGCCGTCCTGCGGGTCGTCGTGGGCCGGGAAGACCAGCCGGGTGCGGATGGCGTAGCCGGGGTCGTCCACGGCGAGGACGGGCGAGCGGGTGGTGGTGGAGTAGCGGATGCGGTCGCCGCCGAACCGCTGGGCGAGCGCCTCGGCGAGCCGCAGCGGCGCGTACATCAGCTCCTCGAAGCCGAGCACCAGGACCCGCTGCTGCTCGGCACCGTCCACCGCCGCACCCGTACCGACCGCCGCGCCGGCACCCACCGCCGCACCGTCCGCCGGCCCGGCGCCGGCACCCAGCGCCTGCGCCAACTGCCCGGCCAGAGCGGGCAGTACGGCGTCCAGCCGCTCGCGGTCGTGCGCCGTGAAGCCGTGCCGTCCACCGTCCGGCAGCCCGGCGGGCCAGTCCAGCTCGACCCGGACCAGCGGGGCGGGCTCGACGGCCGGCGGCGGGGCGGCCTGGGGGACGGCGGCGATCAGCCGCTCGGCCCGGGCCACGATGTCCTCGTGCAGGTCGACGCCACCGCTCGCGGTGGCCACCACGTCGAGCCGGGCGCCGAGTTCGGCGGCGGCCGCGGCGAGCCGGTGCCGGTCCTCGGCGGAGCGCAGGTCGACCAGGGCGACCACCACGTAGTGGCCGCGCGGGTGGCGGCGGTGCAGTTCACGGATGGTGTTGAGGACGGTCCGGCCGGTCGAGAGCTCGTCGTCCACCAGCACCAACGGACCGTCACCCGAGAGGAGTTCGGGGTCGGCCGGGAGGAGCAGGTGCCCGGTGGCGTGGGAGTGCTCCTCCTCGAAGCCGCCGAGCGGGGGCACCCCGGGGACGGGGCGGCGGGTGGAGTGCAGGCAGGGTGCGTCGAGCCCGTCGGCGACGCTGTGGCCGAGGCCGGTGGCGGTCTCCGCGTAGCCGAGCACGACGGCCCGGCCGGCCTCCGCGGGGCCGAGCAGCTCCCGGACCCGGCGGCCGAGTTCGAGGCCGGCGCCGTGCACCACGGCGGGCCGCTGCGGGACGTGCTTGCCGAGCACGCTGGAGACCAGCAGGTGGGCCCGCTTGGGGTTGCCGGACCGCAGGGCCAGGCCGACCAGTTCGGGCAGGCGCTCCGATCCGGTCAGCGCGATCCCGGCCCGCTCGGCGACCCAGCGCCCGGTCCAGCCGCCCTCCGCCGCCACCGCCGCCGTCTCTGCTCTCTTCACTGCTGGTCCCGCCTTCGGTGGTGCTGATCGATCGGTTTCGCGCGTGTCGGGTCGTACTGGGTCGGGTCATGCCGGGTCGGATCGGGTCGGGCCATGACGGTCGGATCGAGGGGCCGGGGTCAGCCGCACAGGCAGGCGGACAGGAGCTCCGCGAAGCTCACGTCCTCCCGGGCCACCCCGAAGACCTCCGCCCGCAGCAGCACCCGCTCCGCCCAGGCGCGGTGCGGCCGGGCCTCGTTCATCTTGTTCGTGTACGCCGAGCGGAGTACCCCGCCGCCGTCCTGCTCCTGTCGCAGGATGTCGCGCGCGTCGCAGTACTCCTCGTGCGTGACCACGGACAGCGCGTGCACCGCGGGGACGTGGCTGGGATGGATGCAGGTCTTGCCCAACAAGCCGTTGGCGCGGTCGAGTTCGACCTCGCGGATGAGCCCGTCCAGGTCGTGCTCGATGATCCTCCGGCGGACCTCCTCGCCGGAGGCCCGGGCGGTGCCGGCCGTCGCGGCGAACGGGGTGCGGCGCAGCTGCGGCTTGAACATCCGCTCCTGCACCGGGAAGTACTCCCAGACCGGCCCGGTCACGGTGTACCCGGTGCCGTCGGCCCGGCCGAGCACATTGACCACGTCACCGATCACGGCCGCGACCAGGGCCACGTCGTAGGCGGTGAGGTCGGGTGAGCGCCGCAGCCCGTAGGCGGAGCACAGGTCGGTGACACCGAGCCGGACGGCGAGCACCCGGTCGCGGTGCTCGGCGAGCAGGCCGGCGATGCCGAAGAGCTGTTCGCGCCTGGTCTCCAGGTGGGCGAGTTCGGGCGTCTCCAGGACGGGCATGGCGAACAGCCGCCGCCCGGTGGCGGCCTCGGCGGCGGCGAGCGCGGCCAGGTAGGCGCCGCCGGTCTCCGGGGTGAACTTGGGCAGGACGAAGCCGCTCAGCAGCCCGGCGGCCGGGCCGAGCCGCTCGGCCAGGTCGAGGATCTGCTCGGCGGTGCGGACCCTGATGAAGAGAAGCGGATGATCCTGTGCACAATCGGTGAAATCATTGACCAGGTCCGACAACTGCTCGATCAGGTTGCGTTCGCCCGCATCCACCTCGTGGTCGGCGATCGCGTCCTCCAGGCAGAGCACCATCGACACCACGCCCTGCCCGGCCAGCTTGCGGATGTCGGCGGCCAGTGCGGGCCTGGTCGCGGGGCTGTAGAGGGTGCCGCCGAGGGCGGTGGCGAGCACCGCGGGCTCGCTCCCCGCGGTGAACGTCCGCGGCTGCTCCAGGAACAGCCGGGCGCGGACGTCGTCGGCGAGGTGGCCGAAATGGCGCATGGTGCTCTCCTCGGGGCTGGACGGCGGGCTGGCCGACCGGACGGACGGCCTCCGGCCCGCGGTTTCCGCCTGGACGCACCGCCGGCGGACTCCCCTCCACCGGCCTCCGGGGGCCTGTTCGAAGGCCCATCGTACGGACGGTTTCCGGCCGTTCCCGGCGTCGGGGCACTGAACTCCCGGAACATCCGGCCGGCACCCGACCCACCCGGAACGATCATCCTGCGGGCAACGGCCCGGCGCGAACGGACCACTCGCCGGTCAGCGAAGGCCCGCCGCAAACCTCGATCCGACGCAAGTCTTGGCAAAGTCCGCCCCCACGCCGACCGTCCCGGTCACGTTGTCCGAAGGGGTGGCGAACGGGCAGGATGGTCCGCTATGACGCACGTGATGGCCAAGGGCGCCAACATCGCACTGCCGGCGGCGGCGGTCCGCGCCGTGCTGCGCTGGAGCGCCACGCCCGGTGCGCCGGACGTGGACGCGTCCGCGCTGCTGCTCGGCACCGACGGCAAGGTCCGTTCGGACGCCGACTTCGTCTTCTACAACCAGCCCCGCCACCCCTCCGGCCTGGTCCGCCACCTGCCCAAGCAGCACACCGCGGGCGGCGCCGAGATCATCGACACGGTCGAGGTCGAACTGGCCAAGCTGCCGGTCGAGGTGGACCGGGTGGTGCTGGCCGGTTCCTCCGAGGGCGGCTCGTTCCGCGCCGTCCCGGGGCTGCGGCTGCTGCTGTTCGACGCCGCCACGGGTGACGGCGCGGTTCCGCTCGCCGAGTTCGCGATCGTGGACGCCGAGAACGTGTCCGCGCTGGTCGCGGGTGAGCTGTACCGGCGCAACGGCTCGTGGAAGTTCCGGGCGATCGGCCAGGGGTACACCTCGGGACTGATCGGCCTGGCCACCGACTTCGGCATCACGGTCGACGACGAGGCGGAGGCCGCCGCCGCGGCCGCGGCCCGGTCGACCCCGGCTCCCGCCTCCACCGCCACCCCCACCGGCGCGGTCGACCCGCGGGCCACCCCGCTGCCCGACCCGCGCTCCGAGGCCCGGCCCGAACCCGGCACCTTCACCCTGAGCCCGGCCGTCCCCCAGTCCCCGACCCAACCTCCGGCCCAGCCCCCGGCCGCTCCGGCCACCCCGGCCCCTGCCCCGGCGGCCGCCACCGCGAACGGCCCGGCCACCCCGCCCCCGCCGGTGGCCCCGCCCACCGTGCCCCCGAACCTCCCGCCGGCCCCGCCCGCGCCCCCGGCACACCAGCCCCCGACCCACCAGCCCCCGGCCCACCAGCCGGGCACCCAGTCGGGCGGCTACGGCTACCCGCAGCACCAGCCCGGCACCGGGTACGGCTACCCCCAGCACCAGCCCGCGACCGGCTACGGCTACCCCCAGCCCCACCAGCCGTACCCGCCGCAGCAGCCCCAGCCGGGCACCCACTCCGGCGGCTACGGCTACCCCCAGCACCAGCCCGGCACCGGGTACGGCTACCCCCAGCACCAGCCGGGCACCGGCCAGCAGCCGCCCGTCCCGCCGCAGCCCCCGGCACCGGCACCGACCCAGGGCCCGCCCGCCGAGGAGTTCGCGCTGCCCCCGCAGGGACCGCAGTTCCAGCCCCACTGACCCACTGCGCCGTCCCCACCGGAACCGCCGGAACCACCGCGCACCCCGGACCCGCCCCACACCCCGCCCCGCCGAGCCCGACGCCCGGCGGGGCCGCCCGGCGGGGCCCCGCGCGACACCCCGGCCCCGGGCAACACCACGCCCCCGCCAGGGACTCAGTCCCCGCCCCCGCCCGGCTGCTGCCCCTTGTACCCCCGCTGCCACTGCATCCCGAAGCCGTACAACCGGTCGATGTCCGCCTGGAACCCGTTCACGTACCGCACCTCGCGGCGCACGGTCAGCTGGTTGTCCCCGGCGTTCTCGATCAGCACCACCGCGCAGGAGCGCGCCGACCGGGCACGTTCGTCCAGCTTGATCTCGATCCGCGGCCCGGTCTGCGGCACGATCGTTATCACCGCGTGGGTCTGCTCGAAGGCCGGGGTGCCGTCGTAGATGTAGACGAAGATCAGCAGCCGCTTGAACTTGTCCTTCTTCTCCAGGTTGACGTACATCGTCTCGCCGGAGGGCGCCCCGTACTGGTCGTCGCCGCTGAGCTTGATGAACGGCGGTTCCCGCAGGTCGCCGAAGAGTTCACCGAGCGGCTGCACCACGCCCCGGGTGCCGTCGGAGAGTTCGTACATGCAGGCGAGGTCGAGGTCGACGTTCAGTTGCTCGTTGCCCCCCGGCGAGTCGGGCTCCAGCGGGCTGAGGATCCGCGGGCTGAAGAACCGTTTGAGGGTGTCCCGGGTGCTCGGCCGGACGGCGCCCGAGCGCATGGTCCAGTGCAGGTTGACGTAGAGGTAGCCGGTGGTGGCGGCCGAGCCGGTGATCGCGTGCTGCGGCGCCGACTTGGTGAGCGTGACCTTGTGCTGCCCGCCCGGGTTGTCGAAGGTGTAGCTCTTGTCCCCGCGCAGGTACTCCCAGATCGAGACCATCCAGTCCTCTCCCCCTGCCTCCGTGCGGCGGTCTGACGATCCGCCGGTCCATGGACGATCCGCTGGTCCATGATCGGGCATCGACCGGGCCGACGGATACCCGAACTCCTCCTTTCCCTACCCCGCCCGGCCGTTGACGCCCACCCGCAGCGCGAACCCGCGGCGCGAACCCGCAACCCGAACCCGCGACCCGAACCGGTGGGTCGATTGGCCCGGGGAAGCCGCCCTCCCGTAACATGCCGCCCCTTCGGACGCGATATCGTCTAGCCGCACAGGTGTCCCGTCCGCCCCTGCGCGGGCGCGGTGGGCACGTCGTGCGGCGACGAACGAACCGTCAGGCGGCACCCGCCCCGCGGGACCTGACCACCTGTGTCGCGCTGTGAACCTGTCCCCTGCGGAAACCCGAGGCCCGACCCGCAATGAACCTGACCTCCATACAGCTGGTCTGGACCGTCGTCGGCGGCGCAGCCCTGCTGTTCATCGCCATCCTGATGGCGACGCTGCGATTCAAGAGCACGAAGCACGACGAGGCCGGCGATTCCTGGGAGCGCAGCGAGGAGCGCCGCCGCCGCAAGGAGATGATCTACGGCATCTCCTCGTACACCCTGCTGTTCTGCTGCGCCGGCGTCGCGGCCGCGCTCTCCTTCCACGGCCTGGTGGGCTTCGGCATCGAGAACCTGGGCCTGTCCAACGGCTGGGAGTACCTCGTCCCGTTCGGCCTGGACGGCGCTGCGATGTTCTGCTCGGTGCTCGCCGTCCGCGAGGCCAGCCACGGTGACGCCGCGCTCGGTTCCCGCCTGCTGGTCTGGGTGTTCGCGATCGCCTCGGCCTGGTTCAACTGGGTGCACGCCCCGCGCGGCCTGGGCCACGCCGGCGCCCCGCAGTTCTTCTCCGGCATGTCGATCTCGGCGGCGATCCTGTTCGACCGGGCGCTCAAGCAGACCCGCAAGGCCGCGCTGCGCGAGCAGGGCCTGGTGCCGCGTCCGCTGCCGCAGATCCGCATCGTCCGCTGGCTGCGCGCCCCGCGCGAGACCTACGCGGCCTGGTCGCTGATGCTGCTGGAGAACGTCCGCAGCCTGGACGAGGCGGTCGAGGAGGTGCGCGAGGAGCGCCAGGCGAAGCTGGACGCCAAGGTGCGCGCCCGTTCCGCCGACCGCCGCGAGCGGGCCGAGTTGAAGGCGATCTCGCGCCAGGGCGGCATGCTCGCCCGGGCCCGCGGCGGGCGTCAGGTGCCCGCGCTCACGGCGGCCGGAGACGGCCAGACCGCTACGGAGCCTGCCCTAGCCGCCGAGAGCGACCGCACCGCCCCGACCGCGCACGACCCGTACCTCTCCCCCACCCCGTCCCTCTCGGCGAGCACGCTGGACCGCTCCGCCCTGGACACCGGCCGCCGCCCGCGTGCCGCCGTCGGGTCGTCCTACGCCTCCGCCACGAGCGGTTCCACGAGCGGCTCCACGAGCGGCTCG
This sequence comes from Kitasatospora sp. NPDC059160, assembly GCF_042755465.1. Classification (NCBI taxonomy): domain Bacteria; kingdom Bacillati; phylum Actinomycetota; class Actinomycetes; order Kitasatosporales; family Streptomycetaceae; genus Kitasatospora; species Kitasatospora sp. NPDC059160. The sequence continues at coordinate 48,898 of NZ_JBHZCN010000068.1, forward strand.
ACCGGCAGCTCGGCGTCGTCCTCGTCCTCGTCCTACCGCAGCTCGACCATCGACCTGACGGCCGACGACGACACCCTCTCGATGCCGAAGCTGGACTCGCTGGAGCGCAAGCTGCGCGCGATCGAGCAGCAGCTGGGCTGACGCCCCGCCCGGCACCCCGCAGGAACAACGCAGGAACAACGCAGGAACAACGCGAACGGCCGCCCCCGGATCCCCGGAGGCGGCCGTCGCGTTCCCCGGCCCTACGGCCGGAGAGGGGGTGGCGGGCGGCGGACTACTGCCCGCTGCCCACGAGTTCCTTCTCCCCCTCCGCCGCCTCGCGCCGGTTGCGCAGCATCGAGGAGAGGAGGGCCAGCCCGATGAAGGCGACGCCGATCAGGCCGGTGACGATCTCCGGGATGTGGTACTTGATCCCGACCAGCAGGATCACGGCCAGCGCGCCGATCGCGTAGTGGGCGCCGTGCTCCAGGTAGACGTAGTCGTCCAGGGTCCCCTTGCGGACCAGGAAGACGGTCAGCGAGCGGATGTACATCGCGCCGATGCCGAGGCCCAGGGTGATCTGGAAGATGTCGTTGGAGATCGCGAAGGCGCCGACCACGCCGTCGAAGGAGAACGACGCGTCCAGGACCTCCAGGTAGAGGAAGAGGAAGAACGCGGCCTTGCCGGCCACCTGGACGACGGACTTGCCGGACTTCTCCGCCTCCTCCTCGCGCTCGGCCTCCTCCTCCAGGCCCGATTCGAAGATCGAGGAGAGGCCGCCGACGACGAGGTAGGTGACCAGGCCGAGCACACCGGCCAGCAGAACGGTTTCGGCGTGCTCCGCCGCGAAGAAGCGCGAGGCCAGCACCAGCGCGACCAGGGCGACGACGCTGGACAGGGCGTCCAGCTTGCCGACCTTCTCCAGCGGGCGCTCCAGCCAGCCGAGCCAGTTGTGCTCCTTCTCGTCGAACACGAAGTCGAGGAAGATCATCAACAGGAAGACGCCGCCGAAGGCCGCGATGGCCGGGTTGGCCGCCTCCAGGTACTGGCCGTACGTGAGGCCGTCGTGGGTCGCGTTGGAGTGCAGGGCGAGGTCGATCACCGTCGCGGGGTTGAGCTTCGCGGTGAGGCCGACGACCAGCAGCGGGAAGACCAGTCGCATCCCGAAGACGGCGATCAGCACACCGACCGTCAGGAAGATCTTCTGCCAGTACGGGTTCATCCGCTTCAACACCGTGGCATTGACCACCGCGTTGTCGAAGGACAGGGAGATCTCCAGGATGGAGAGGATCAGCACGATGCCGAAGCCTTGGGCTCCCCAGAGCAGTCCGGCCGCGATCAGGCCCAGGGCGGTGATCGCGAACGACCAGCCGAATGTGCGGAGGAACACGGGAGTTGGCTACCTTTCGGGTTCTGGCCGTGTCGGGGGCGGCCTGGTCCCGAGACGCCTGACCGGGCCGGGCCCGGTCAGGTCACCCCCGCACTGCCCTCTGTTCTCTTGATCGTTTGATCGGTGATCATCTGATCGTTGATCGGTGCGATAAGTCCGTTTTACGCCCTTACTGTACGTTGACGCCGAAGTCGAGCGCGATCCCGCGCAGGCCGGAGGCGTACCCCTGGCCCACCGCGCGGAACTTCCACTCACCCGCGTACCGGTACAGCTCGCCGAAGATCATCGCGGTCTCGCTGGACGCGTCCTCGGACAGGTCGTAGCGTGCGATCTCCTCGCCGCCGACGGAGTTGACGACCCGGATGTAGGCGTTGCGCACCTGTCCGAAGTTCTGCAGCCGGGCCTCGGCCTCGTAGATCGAGACCGCGAAGACCACCTTGTCCGCCTGGGCCGGGACCAGCTCCAGGTTGACCAGGATCAGCTCGTCGTCACCCGCGTCGTCGCCGCCCACGAGGTTGTCGCCCTGGTGCTCCACCGAGCCCTCGGGGCTCTTGAGGTTGTTGTAGAAGACGAAGTACTCGTCACCGAGCACCCGTCCGCCACCGCAGAGCAGGGCGCTCGCGTCGAGGTCGAACGGTGCGCCCGTGGTCGAACGGGCGGACCAGCCGAGGCCGATCTGGACCTGCGTCAGGTTCGGCGCGGCCTTGGTGAGCGAGACGTTCCCGCCCTTGGCGAGCGTGACCACCATGGTGTTCTTCCTCCCTTGCTTCTCCCGGGGCGCCATACAGGTGTAGTCCCCCGCGGCCCCGGCCGGCCCGCTTCGGCCGGCTGAACTTCCTGAACTCACATCCTCGCAGCGCACCGGACCCCGACGAAGCCGGGCCGCTCCCGACCCCCCTCGAAGCCGCCCCCGACCTCCGACCAAGCCGGTCACGACACCGTCCGGAACCGCCCCCGCCCCCCGACGAAGCCGGGGCGGGGGGGGGCGCGCGCGGGGGGGGGGCGGCCCCCCCGGGGGCCCCCGCCGCCCCCCCCGCCGGCCGCGTCGCCGCCC